>JADGGD010000332.1 GCA_019690095.1 Chloroflexota bacterium | reverse complement strand
CGGTCGGGGCGTCGGGCTGGGCGGCACCGCGACCGGGGCGAGCGGGGGAGTACCAGCTGGCGAGGGCTGAACCGGGGGGGTCGGCGGCGTCGGCGTCTCGAAGGCCGCGGGATTGCGCGCGGGTGCCATCTGGATCGCCGCGTTGAGGAACAGGCCAGACGTCCGCAGGCGCTCAAGATAGCGTGCCGCGGCCTCCTGGCTTGCCGCCGACCCCCGAACGGTCACTCCGAAGCCAGCCTGACTTACCCCATCCAGAATGATGCCGGGCGGCACATCCGCGATCACCTGGAGGATATCGCCCCAGTGAACCTGCCGCTCGGTCAAGAGGCGGTAGTCGTCGCGCATGGCCCGGAGCTGCTCGGCACGCGCCCGCGCAGTACTGTCGCCGGTCGCCGTCTCGATCGCCGCGCGCGCCTGGCTCACTCGGGTCGCCAGCTGAGCCACTTCGAGGTCGCCATAGGTGCGGACATACAGGGCAGCGTACAGGAGAAGAAGACCCCCGAGGAGAATGAAAACCAGGCCAACCGAGAGGAATGGAAACGGCCGGCGCCGGTACTCCGGCGGCACCAGGTTCAGATCGACTAGTTGAAAGCGGCTTCGAGAGGCTGGCGACGGTGCCCCGAGAAACATCGAGCGGATGAAAGCAGATCAGCCCGCTTCGCGGCGTTCGACGAAGAGATGGCAGCGAACGCACCAGAAGAGCTTGATCTTCGCCCAGCTCGAGTTAATCTGGCGCATCCCCTGGCCGCACCGTCGGCACGTCATGCTCCACCACCTCTTTGGGAGAAGGTCATAACGAGCAGGGAACAATAATGATAACACGCTTCCTTCGGCCGCGTCGCCAGCCAGACGCAGTCTAGCAACACCCGCAGTGCCTGTCAAGCCGTTCCCCCACGGAAGCAGGCCGCTACGCCCCAATAACGGAGAAGACTCCGGTCCCCACAATGGCGCCGGCTGGCCGCGAGCCACGGGGCATGAACGCCGCCACCGCCAGCCGGCGCACCGACTCAGCGCGCCGGCGCTGTCTCTGACTGGCCGCCTGCGCGCGGCGCCGTGCCAGCCTGACCGTGCGCGTGCGGATGGGCATGGACGATGGCCACCGTGCCGTGTGCGTCCTTCCCTTCGGTATTCACCACGGGCGGGTGCGGCACGACCTTCCAGAAGAAAGGCAGGTACTCCGCGAAGTTTGCCAGGAGATGTGCCGCCCACGGGCTCTCGGTCCGGCTCTGATGCTCCTCGATCAGACCGCGCAGGAGGGCGATGTCCGCCTCGGCAGTGACGCGCTCCAGGCTGACCAGCTCACGATTGCATCGGTCAGGAAACTCGTCGCGCTCGTCCAGCACGAACGCGGTGCCCGCGGACATCCCCGCGGCAAAATTGCGCCCGGTTGGCCCGAGCACCACGACCACTCCCGCAGTCATGTACTCGCAGCCGTGATCGCCGCACCCTTCGACCACCGCCACCGCGCCGCTGTTCCGCACCGCGAAGCGCTCACCCGCACGGCCGGCCGCAAAGAAGCGCCCGCCGGTCGCCCCGTAGAGCACCGTGTTGCCGACGATCACGTTATCCTTCCAGATGAAGCGCGCCTCGCGCGGCGGGCGGATCACGATCTCGCCGCCGGACATGCCCTTGCCGGCGTAGTCGTTAGCGTCGCCCTCCAGGATCAGGCGCACGCCGTTCACGCACCAGGCCCCGAACGACTGGCCCGCGCTCCCGTTCAGGAAGATCGTGATCGTCGTTCCTGGCAGGCCGTCCAGGCCGTACCGGTGGGCGATCTCGCCCGACAGCCGCGCACCCACAGCGCGGTTGCTGTTCCGGATCGGGTATCGGAGCTCGACGCTCCGCCGCCCTTCCAGGGCATCGGCCGCGTCGGCCATGATCGTGAGGTCAAGCGGCGTATCCTCACGATCGTTGCGCTCCTGGATGTGCTTGCGCGGCCGCTGACCGCTCGGATCAACGTCGGCCAGGATCTGGCTCAGATCGACCAGCGCGTGACGGCCGGTCCGCTCGGGGATCTGCTCGAGCAGATCGACCCGCCCGATGATCTCATCCAACCGCCGGAAGCCGAGGCTCGCGAGAATCTCCCGGACCTCCTCAGCGACCAGGGTCAGGAAGTTGATCAGCTGTTCCGGCCGGCCGGTGAACTTCTTCCGCAGGTCCTCTCGCTGGGTCGCGATGCCGGTCGGGCAGGTGTTCAGATGGCACTGGCGCGCCATATCACAGCCGATGGCGACGATGCTCGCCGTGCCGAATCCAAACTCCTCCGCCCCGAGCATCGCCGCGATCACCACGTCCCGGCCGGTCTTGAAGCCGCCATCCACCCGCAGGACGACCCGCCCCCGCAGATCATTCATCACGAGCACCTGCTGGGTCTCGGAAAGACCGAGCTCCCAGGGACAGCCAGCGTTCTTGATCGAGCTCAGCGGCGAGGCGCCGGTGCCGCCGTCCTGGCCGCTGATCAGGATGTAATCG
>JADGGD010000331.1 GCA_019690095.1 Chloroflexota bacterium | reverse complement strand
TGGACGGCCCCGGTGGACGACGGGGCGGCCGCAGCCCACCGCGAGGGCGGCGGTCAAACCGCCGCCCTCGCGCAGCCTTCAGAAGTACCGCGTCAGGAAGTAGCGCGCCCACGCCACCTTGGCCAGGTGTGGCCAGCGCCCGGCCAGGGCGATGTCCGCCCGCGGATCCCAGACAGGGGCGTGGCGGAAGAAGAGCCCGCGGCCACCGCCCAGCTCCAGGAGACCGATGACCTGCGGACGGTAGAACCGGGAAATGGGCCGTCCCTCCAGCAGGGCGACGATGGCGTCGGCGGCGACAGCCGCCTGAGCCTCGGCTATCTGGCCGGTCTTCTGGCCGGGAAAGGCCGTCGCGTCGCCCACGGCGAAGACCCTCTGGCTCACCAGGCTCCGCTGCGTCCAGTCCGTGTCGATGAGGCCGCGCCCGTCCCCCAGGCCGGGCGAGCGCAGCACGGCGCCCTGGCCGAGATAGGGCGTGAAGAGGAAGGTCACGGCCGCCTGGATGCGACGCCCGTCGGCCAATTCCACCCCGCCCGCGCCGACGGCGACCGCCCGCGCGTCCAGGTGGAGCGTGACCCCCGCCCGGTGCAGCTCGCGCTCCATCCGCCGCGACACGCAAATGCCGCACCGCTCCAGGGGCTTGAGCTCCTCGGTAACGACGTGGACGCGGAAGACCGCCCGTCGGCCCGCGCCGCCCTTCCGACCGGCCAACCCCCTGCCGGTGGCCCTCGTCGGTGGGCGGAAGTCGCCCCTGGCCAGCGTCAGGGCCAGTTCGTAGGCCGGGGTGAGGTGACCCGTGCCCTCCAGGAGCAGGACGACCACCGGCTCGCCCAGCGCGCCGGCCAGGGCCTGACGCGCCTTGAGGGCCTGGTCCGGCGTGAGCAGGGGGAACCCGTACCGCTCACCGCCGGGCACAGCCGCCCTGTCGGTGTCGGCGCCCATGGCCACGAGCAGGACGTCGTAGGGGAGACGCCGCCGGCGGAGGTGCACGACTCGGCGGAAGACGTCGATGGACTCCACCACGTCGTGCACGAAGTCGACGCCCAGCCGCTCCAGGGCCGGGCGGAGCGGGCGGACGATGAGCTCGACGCTCTCCAGGCCGAGGACCACCCAGGGCAGGGAGGGACGGAAGGTGAAGTGGTCGTCCTCGCCGACGACGACCATCTCGTGCCCGCGCGGCAGGCGCCGCCTCAGCCGCCGGGCGGCGGCCAGGCCGCCGAAGCCGGCGCCGAGGATCACGACCCGTGCCACGTCGCCGATCCCGCCCGCGCCCGCGCCCGCGCCCGCACCCGTTCCAGCCGGACGTCGGTCTGGCGGGCCAGCGCGGCCACCTCGTCCAGCAGCCCCGCCGCGGCTGTCCCCACGCCGGCGGTACCGGTGGTGCTGTCGACGGTGCTGGCGCCAGCCGCCGGCGTCGTCGCCGGCAGCCTGGGGAAGTGGATCAGACGGATGCCGGTGGCCCGGCTGAATTCCGGGTCATCGGTGCAGAGGTCTGCCCGCGAGAGCTCCGACAGGCTGCGACGTCCCAGCGCGCGGAGGGTCAGCTCCAGCTCATCGCGGCAGCTGCGGAAGAAGTTGGCCACCGACCGTGCCCCCTGCTCCACGTCCAGGCGGTGGGCCCGCTCACCCCCCTGCATGACCAGACTGTGGGGAGGAGCCCAGGGGAGAGCCTTACCCCACTGCCCGTGCACCACCGACAGGAGCACGGCCGTGCCGAAGGCGACGGCGTCGGCACCCAGTGCCAGCGCCTTGATGGCGTCGCCGGGGCCGCGCAGTCCGCCCGAGGCGATCAGGCTCACCCGTCCGGCCGCGCCGCGGCGGCGCAGGTGATCCGCGGCGCGGGCCAGGGCGAAGAGCAGCGGCAGGCCCACGTCCTCGCCCAGCGTCAGCGGCGCGTCCGCCGTACCCGCTTCCCGACCGTCCAGGGAGATGAAGTCGACGCCAGCCGCCAGACAGACGTCCAGGTCGGCCTCCAGTTCGTCGCCGGCCGCCAGCTTGACGCCCACCGGCACCTCCGGCGCGATGCGGCGCACGGCGGCTACCAGCTCCGCCAGGGTGACCTCGCGCCCCTGCCAGCGCAGGCGGGCGTGGATGACGGCGTCCTCGGCCGGCCGCAGGCCCAACGCCCGCACCACTTCTGGCCCCAGCGCCTGCGACGGCTTGAAGATGGGCGCACCGGCCTCCGCACCCTGGCCCACGTGAACCTCCACGGCATCGGCGTGCCGCAGGACGCGGGGGGAGGGCGCCCAGTCGGCCCGGGGCAACTGCCGGATCAGGTGCTTGGCCAGCCACCGCTCCTCGGGGAGATGGGGGCCCTCGCCGGTGTTGGTGGCCGTGCCGGCCAGGGCCGCACCCATGGTGACGGCCATCTTGGCTCGCCAGCTCAGGGCCAGGCCATAGGCCATGCCCCCCACCAGGAAGGGCATGGGCAGGAGAAGCGGCGCCGCCGGCGCGGGGGCGGGGTGGATTTTAAAAAAACAGGCCCCCCA
>JADGGD010000065.1 GCA_019690095.1 Chloroflexota bacterium | reverse complement strand
TCGAGAATGGTCACACGGCGTGCGGCTGATCGGGTCGATCATCCCCGGCCAGCTCTCCCCTCCTCTCGCCAGAGAGACCGAGGAAGAGCGCGAGGATGATAACGCCGATCACGAACGAGCTATCGGCAATATTGAAGGCAGGCCAGCGCAGGTTGCCGATTCCGACGTCGATAAAATCAACGACGTGTCCCATCCGGAGGCGATCGATCAGATTGCCCAGCGCACCACCCACGAGCATGCCGAAGACAACAGTAACCCACCAGGAGCGATCTGCGATATAGGACCGCGCAACCAGAAGGATGGGCACGGCGATAATTGCCACAACGGTGAAGAAAAGGGTACCAGTCGGGAAGATGCCGAACGCGGCACCGGTATTCGTGGTATAGCTCAGCCGCACCCAGGAGCCCACGATGTCGATACTGTGGATCTCCCCGGGCTGACCAAGTGTCTGCGTAACGGCAAGCTTGGTCACCTGGTCCAGCAAGAGCACCACAAGGGCTGTCCCGACTACACCGGGCTCAATGCGGCGGCTAACCCTGGACCGTGGGATGGCGGGCTTCACTCGTGCTCGTCCACGCCTGGTGGTCTACGCCCCGTCCGTTGCAGACGGGGGAAACAGGGGGACATCGGCCGGCCTGTCGTCCATCGCCCCCCGGTCCTGGCGGTCCACTCGGACCGGTGGGGACCGCCTTCGGTCAGCACGCGGCGGCCGGCAGGCCAGGCAGGTCGTCGCGTAGGGCAGGGCCTCAAGCCGCGCCAGCGGGATCGGCTGGCCGCAGTTCTCACAGATGCCGTACGTTCCCTCCGCGAATCGCCGGAGCGCATCCTCGACTTTCCCGAGCAGGCCGGCCAGGTGAGCCTCCAGGGCAAGCGCTTTCTCTTCCTCGAAGGTATCCGTCCCGGCATCTGCCAGGTGGTTTCCGTAGTAGGATTCGACGGTCGGGCGATACTCGGCCGGCAGACTGGCAGCAGCGCGGATCTCGGAACGCAACCGATCGCGCTCCTGCTCCAGACGAACCTTCAATGCATCCAGGGACGGCATCGTCGGACTCCCGGTCGGCCGCGTTGCCATTGGTCACAATTGTACCCAATCAGGGTGCTGCCCGCAAGATAGCATGCAGCCGAGCGGTCGAGTGAGATCTCGCGGAGGAAGAGCGCGGCTCGATAGTGCTTCCCTCAGTTGATCCCGTGGCGGGTCGGCCCTACAATCGCGGTGGCTGATGGACAGTCGGGCCAGTCGAGGGCACACTGTTCCCTCTGCTCAACTGAGCATGGGAGCGGTCTCTGGCTGATCTGCGGTTCTCCAGGGCCGTGTCCGACGAGATCGCCGATCTTGCCGTGGTGACAGGCAGACGAGGAGAGACGGTATGGATCTGACAAGCTTTCCCATTGAAGGGCTTATCGCCGGCCAGACCGCGCTGGTGACCGGTGCGGCGCGCGGCATCGGCCGGGCGACGGCTCTGTATCTTGCGCGCGCCGGCGCAGACGTCGGTGTCTCTGATCTGGACCAGGCTGGTGCGGAACGGGTGGCGGATGAAGTCCGGAGGCTCGGCCGCAAGGCAGTGGCCATCCGGGCCGACGTGGCGAGTGATCAGGATCGACGGGCTATGCTAGCGGCCGTCGAAGCAGAACTGGGCCCCCTGGACATCCTGGTGAACAACGCCGGAATCATGCAGGTTGTAGACATTTTCGACCTGACCGAGGCCGATTGGGATCGGATGCTGGCGATCAATGCGAAGGCGGTCTTCTTCATGTGCCAGCTCGTCCTGCCGGGGATGATCGCCCGGCGCCGAGGAGCGATTGTTAGCCTGGCCTCAGCGGCCGGCAAGGCGGCCACCGGCACCAAGTACCTGCACTACAACGTCTCCAAGGCCGCGGTCATCGCCATGACCAAAACCCTCTCTCAGGAAGTAGCGCGCCACGGGGTACGGGTGAACTGCGTCTGCCCAGGCATTATCGACACCGATATGTGGGCCCTGATTGATCGCGAGCAGGGACAGCGCATGATGGGATTGGCCGAGCGCGAATGGATGAACCAGCGGCTTGCCGCCGTGCCGATGGGGCGGCCGGGCAGCCCGGAGGAGGTTGCGCGGGTCATCCTCTTTCTCGCCTCACCCCTGGCGAGCTACATGACCGGTCAGGCGATCAACATCACCGGCGGCTGGATCACCTACTGAATCTTCTCCGCATGCAGGGATCGGACCGGGCGTGGTGCCCTCAAAGCCGGGGGCTCAGGCACCACGCGCCAGCTCTGGCACGATCCAGAGAGGTGGCTCTCCCCGGGCAACCCGGACGACGTTAGAAAAGGCGTTGGCGAATCGACGGGGCCAGCTATCCCAGGTCGGTCCTGCGACGTGCGGGGTCACCAGCACGCGGGGATGCCGCAGGAGAGGATGATTCGGCGGAGGCGGCTCCTGTGCCAGCGTATCGAGCGCAGCTCCGAGCAAACGCCCTTCGTTCAGCGCGGCCAGGAGTGCCTCCTCGTCGACCAGACCGCCGCGGGCGGCATTCACCAGGATGGCCGTGGGCTTCAGCAGGGCGAGACGATCAGCATTGACCAGATTGCGGGTTTCCGGCAGGAGCGGCGCATGCAGGGTAATCACATCGGACTGGCGGAAGAGATCATCGAGCGGCAGGTAGGTCAGGCCGAGCTCAGTCTCCTCGGTCGGTGAGCGTCGGACGATGTCGTGGTAGAGCAGAGTGACAGACCATCCCTGGAGCCGGCGAGCAACCTCGCGCCCGATATTCCCCATCCCGACGATGCCCACCGTCTTGCCGTGCAGCTCGTAGGAGCGCATGCCGGGGGGAAGCGGCCGCCAGCGCCCATCCCGCGTGAGCGCGATCAGATCCGGCAAGCGGCGGAAAGTCGCCAGCATCAGCATAATCACGTGCTCGGCAACGCTGATGGCGTTAGCGCCACCGTTCGAGCAGACCGGAATGCCGGTGCGACGCGCGCGGTCGAGGTCGATCTCATCGTAGCCCGCGCTGAGGGTCTGGATGAACTTCACGTGGCCGGGGCCGGCGTCCCAGACCTCCGTAGGGATGCCGCCCGCGTATCCGACAGCGGTAGCCGCCCAGAGGACGACATCGGCCTGACGGACCTGCTCGGCCAGAGCCGGCCCGCCCTCGCGCGGATCGGCCATGACGAGCTCGTGTCCTGGCGGCAGGAGTGACTGCGCCAGCGCAAGGAGGTCGCCCTCGATGCGCGGAAAGAGCAGGATACGCACGGGCATGGACTCCTTAGAAAAACATAAGCATTTCGGGAGCCGGCGCTCCAGAGCCGGCCCGGACCGGCCCCCGCAGTCCCGATATCCACCGCGGGGAGACGCGGCTTCTCGGCCATCATAGCGGGGCAGGCTCGAAAGTCAAGTGCTGCCAATGGATTCTCATGTCGGTCTGCGTGACCCTTCCAATTATCATCCTGTTCTTCCTGGTGCAGCGGACGTTCATCCAGGGGATCACACTGACCGGAATCAAGGGCTAATCGGAGGCGCGGCGTGTGATCTCGACAGCGACCTCGCCTGCCGTCATCCCCCGGATCGGCGCCCACGGTTTGGCAATGCGGACTCGGACCACGCGTGCGCGCGTCTCACCGAGAAGACGGTCAGCCAGACGCTCGGCCACTGTCTCGATCAGGTTACACGGCGGTCCCTCGACAGCTTCCCGGGCGATCCGATAGACCTGACTGTAATTCACCGTTTGCGCCAGATCATCACTGCGGCCAGCGGGCTCGAGGTCGAGCTGGAGCTCGAGGTCGACAACAAAGCGCTGGCCGAGAGCGCGCTCTTCGGGATTGACCCCGTGGTAGCCGTAAAACGTGAGGCCGGTGCAGATAATTCGGTCTTCGGCAGCCACACTCCCCTCCCGCTGTCTCCTCCGGCCCATGGCCATCGATAGGTCTGTGATCAACTTCCGCGATCATACCATTGACCATATCGGGGTCGAACCGGCTCGTGATCGTATCGCGGCCTGCCAGGGACCGATCGGCCGCCGGCCCTTCTCCCCTTGACGCGATCGGCGAAACCTGTACCCTATTCCATCATCCTGATCGTGGGAGAAGCACCATGGTTGCCCGCCTCACCAGAGAACAGATCGAGGAGCTTCGAGCGATCGACAGCCCGACGATTGCTAACGCTATCGAGTATTTCAACGTCCGGGGTCGGGTTCAGGGATATGTGGGCTATGACATCCGCTGCCTGATCCCCGGCCTTGGCCCTATGGTAGGCTACGCGGTTACCTGCAAGGGGGACAGCACGACCGAAGGGCGGCAGGTCGAGCGTGCCCACCAGAAGCTCTACGAGGCCATCGCTGCCTCTCCGAAGCCGGTGGTGGTCGTCATTCAGGACGACGGCAATGACCGCCTGCACTCTTGCCACGCGGGCGAGATAATGGCCACGACGATGAAGCGGTGTGGTGCGATTGGCCTGGTGACCGACGGGGGCCTGCGGGACATTCTCGAGGTGAAGGCGCTCGGCGGCTTCCATTATTACGGCGCGGGGCTCGTTGTCTCCCATGGAAACCCCCTGATCTACGACGTCGGCGCTGAGGTGACGATCAGCGGCGTGACGATTCGCCCCGGCGACCTTCTGCACGGCGATGAGAACGGCATCACGGTTATCCCAGAGGAGATCGCTGATAAGGTCGCAGCGCAGGCCATGAAGGTCCGGGAGATGGAGCAGGCCCGCCTGCGCGAGATCCTCAGTCCAGATTTCCTCAAGCAGTTTGAACGGCTGGCTCGCTACGAATAGCCGTCCCTCGTGAGGTGATCACGGGAAAGACGGTAGAGAGTCGGGGATGCGATCTAGCCAGCACTCGCCCTGCTGACTGGAAGCGGCCACGCAGGTGGTGCGGTATGTGGGACAGTGCACCTCCCGGGTATTCTCTGCTCTCACACATGGAGTAGGGATGAATGCCATCCCGGGAGAATAGCAACCCAGGGATAGGAGAATAGTGCGCTGCCCCGGCAGAGCAGACGTATGCATGCAAGGAGGCTGAGCAGCTGTGCTGGCCAGCCGTGCCGTCCTGGCGATCATTCTCGGGAGCTACGTCGGGCTCGCGGTCACCTACAATCTTCTCCAGCCGATTGGCGAGGCGCCGGACGAGCCCGCGCACGTCTCGTACATCCTGTACGTGCGCGAGCACGCCACCCTCCCCACTGGCGCTGCGGTGCCCGGCGAGTCCCCGGATCCCCTGTCGCCTGCAGTCGCGTTTGACCAGCTTCCTCTGTACTACGTGGTGCTTGCTCTTGCCCTTGGCCCGATCTGGCTGCCTCCTGGTGCTGAGGTCCACCGCAATCCGTTCATCGGCTGGCCCGACCATCCGGCCCGCTCTGCCAACATCCTCCACCGGCTCGATGAGGACTGGCCCTACCGGGGACTGGCGCTCCTGATCCATCTCGGCCGCCTGATCTCTACCGTCTGCGGCCTCATCGTCTTGATCGCAACCTACCTGCTGGTGCGCCAGGTGACGGCACGCCCCGGCGATGCGCTCTTCGCGACCGCCTGGCTGGCGTGGACGCCGGGCTTTCTCCTGGCCAGTGCGCGGGTCAACAACGACGCGGCGGCCATGGCCAGTAACGCACTGACCCTGCTGCTCTGCACCCGCCTGCTGGTGCGACCGGGACGGGTATCAGCCCTGATGCTGGCCTGCCTCGGAGTGGCTCTGACAGCCGCACTGCTGAGTAAGCTCCACGCCCTGCTCCTCGTACCCTTCGTCGGCGGCGCCGTTGCCCGCGCCGCCGCCGGGCGCCCGTGGCAGCGTGCCGGTCTGGCCGCCCTGGCACTCGCGCCGCTGGTGCTCCTTGGTTTCTGGTGGCTTGCGTACGGCCAGACCTTCGGCAGCCGGGTAGGTGCTGCGGCCGGGATCGGCGTCCTCGCCTTCTGGCACCTCCTATCGCCTGCGGCACTGGCGCGGCTGCCCGGAGCGCTGTGGTTCATGAATGCGAGCTGGTGGGCGGCAATCGGCGCCCCGAATGTGGCGCCGTGGCCCCCCGCGCTGTACGCGGTGCTGGCCCTGTCCACGGTAGTCCTTCTTGGTGCCGGCCTCTGGGCGGCGAGGCACGATGCGAAGCAGGGCCGCCCTGCAGCGGCCTTGCTCTCTCTGGCCCTGCTGCCCTTCCTGTATGCGACGATCGCCCGTCAGGCTTTCCCCGGCACCGATCTCGACGCTCACGGACGTTTCCTGCTGCCGACCGCTCCGATCCTGGCCCTCCTGGTGGCCGTGGGTAGACGCTCCTTTCCGGCCGGGTGGTGCCGTCCCGTGCTCGCAGTAGCGTATCCGGGCGCCCTCCTCGCCCTCTCCATTGCGACCGCATTCGCCCTGCGGTCCGGCATCAGTCGGCCGGTGATCCCTTCGCGACTGGCCGGTGACGCCGCGGAGGTGGCGGCATCGCCCATCGCGCGGTTTGCCAGCGGCGTTGATCTCCTCACCGTTCTTCACCTGCCAGTCGCGCTTCGGCCGGGCAGCCGCCTGCCGCTCGTCCTGCGCTGGCGTACCCGGCGGACACCTCTCCACAACTTCACCGTGTTCACGCACCTTCTCGACGGCTCGCGGAGACGGGTCGCCTCCAGCCGTGATGAGATCCCGTTTGCGCGCGACTTCCCGCCGGTGCTCTGGCAGAGAGGGGAGATCGTTGACGAGGATCAGCCGATCGAGATCCCGCGGGAGCTGAGACCCGGCATATACAGCCTGCGGGTTGGGCTGTACACGCACGACGGCGGCCAGCTTACCCCGATCCCGGTGATCTCTGGCGCGCGCGAGCGGACCGATGCCCTCGTGGCGAGCTGGCCTGTGCTTCCGGATGCATCCGACAGTGCGGAGGCACACCCCGCCGGGGCGCGCTTCGGAGAGGCGCTGATCCTCGATGCCTATCGAACAGTCTGGAACAGCACGGAACTCCGGGTGATCCTCTACTGGCACGCCTCCGCCCGGCTGACCCAGGATCTGGTCATCTCGGTACAGGTTCTGGATGACCACGGGCGGCTCACTGCCCAGCACGATAGTGAACCGGTCAATGGGAACCTGCCGACGACAGCATGGCCAATTGGCCTGACCGTGCGCGATGAGCACGTGATAGCGATGCCGGACGCGGGGACGGCCGGCCGGCGGACGATCGTGGTCGTCTACGATCGCACGACAGGAACGCGCCTGCCGGTCAGCGCACCGGGACGCCCGCCATCGGATACCCTCCCTCTGGAGTGAGAGACGAACGGCAGGATGAGAGCCGTCATCGCACTGCTCTCAGCCGGCCGGAGGCGGCATCACGGTCTGGCTGCGGCCGCGCGGTCTTCCTCAAGCAGGACCGGCTCGACCGTCCACCGGTCGGTCGTTCCCCGCAGACGGGCTGCGATGACGCACGGGTCATGATCGAAGATGACCAGCCGATCATGGGCAAGAACATCGGCAATGATGCGCCGCTTCGTCTCCATCGCGACAAGGGGCTCGAGATCGACTGCCCCGACCCAGGCAATCCGCTCGAGGTGAGCGACGAATGGGCAGACGTCAACGGTGAAGAGGGCCGACTGACCCTCGGACTCGATCAGGACGCAGGTGTGAGCAGGGGTATGGCCGGGGGCCATCAGCCACCACACCCCCGGGACGATCTCGGCGGGTCCGTCGAAGAGGCGGAGCTGGCCGGAACGAGCGATCGGCTCGAGGTTTTCCGGTCGGTAGGTCGCGCGAGTTCGCTCGTTCGGGTGGATAGCATCCTCCCACTCCCGCCGCTGGACCCAGTATTCCGCGTTGGGGAAGGTCGGGACAGCCACGCCGTCGCGGAGGGTCGTGTTGCCGCCAGCATGGTCGAAGTGGAGGTGGGTATCCACCACAATATCAATCTGATCGGGTGTAACAGCATAGCGCGCCAGCTCGCCGACAAGGCCAACCGGCCGCTCGACACCGTAGATATCGAGCTCCTTCGGGCCGAGCTTGCTCCCAATACCGGTGTCTACCAGGATGGTTCGGCCCGCGGCCCGGATCAGCAGACAGCGGAGCGCGAGCGGGACGCGATTGCGCTCGTCGGGAGGGAGCTTTCGCTCCCAGAGCACCCGGGGCACGACCCCGAACATCGCGCCGCCATCACTACGCCAGAAACCATCGTTGAGGATCTGGACCTCGATGGTGCCAACCTTCATCGTCAGGTCTCCCGTCGTCAGGCCTCCCGACAGGCGTGGAACGCCACGCGCGCCGCGGCGATGGTCCGCTCGACATCCTCGTCGGAGTGGGCCAGGGAGAGGAAGCCGGCCTCGAACTGGGACGGAGCCAGGTAGATGCCCTGCTCGAGCATCGCGTGGAAGAAGCGGGCATAGCGGCGCGTGTCAGAACGCCGTGCCGAGGTGTAATCCACCACAGGCTGATCGGTGAAGAAGGTGGTGAACATGGAGCCAACCCGGGTGCCGACGATCGGGACACCTGCATCGCGAGCGGCGGCGGCCAGGCCGTCAGCAAGGACCGCTGCCCGGCGCTCGAGCGTCTCATAGACGCCGGGCTGTCGCAGCTCGGTCAGGGTAGCAATGCCGGCGGTCATAGCCAGAGGGTTTCCGGAGAGGGTGCCGGCCTGGTAGACCGGTCCATCCGGGGCAAGCAGGGCCATCACATCGGCCCGCCCCCCATAGGCACCGACCGGCAAGCCGCCGCCGATGATCTTCCCCAGGCAGGTGAGGTCGGCCCGGATGCCGGTCAGCTCCTGCATGCCACCGTACGCCACCCGGAAGCCGGTGATGACCTCGTCAAAGATTAAGAGGGCACCATCAGCGCGGGTGAGCTCGCGGAGCCCTTCCAGGAAGCCGGGGCGCGGTGGAACGACACCCATGTTGCCTGCGACCGGCTCGACGATGACCGCGGCGATCGTGCCGCGGTGAGCGGTGAAGATGCGCTCCAGTGTCTCCAGATCGTTATAAGGTGCGCTAATCGTGTTGGCGGCAGCACCCGCCGGCACCCCCGCGCTATCGGGCGTGCCGAGGGTCAGCGCGCCGGAGCCCGCTTTGACCAGCAGGCCATCGGCGTGGCCGTGGTAGCAGCCGTCGAACTTGACGATCTTCTCCCGGCCAGTGAAGCCGCGCGCGAGGCGGAGCGCACTCATCGTCGCCTCGGTCCCCGAGTTGACGAAGCGCACCCGTTCGATCGACGGGAATGCCTCGACGACGAGCCGGGCGAGGTGGGTCTCCAGTTCGGTCGGTGCGCCGAAGCTCGTGCCGCGCGTGATCGCCTCGCTGAGCGCAGCGACAACGCGCGGGTGGGCGTGTCCGAGGATCAGCGGGCCCCAGGAGGCCACGTAATCGATGAACTCGTTGCCGTCGACATCGTAGATCCGCGAGCCCTGCCCCCGGCTGATGAACAGCGGGTGCTGGCCGACGGCCCGGAAGGCGCGGACCGGGCTGTCGACCCCTCCGGCCAGGTACCGGCAGGCCTCGGCATAGAGATCTCGCGAGCGGTCAGTGCGCATATAGTCAGCCCTCTCGGAGCCAGCGTGCTACATCGCGGGCGAAGTAACTGATAATGAGGTCGGCACCGGCCCGTTTGATCGCAGTGAGGACCTCGAGCGCGATCGATCGCTCATCGAGCCAGCCGTTGCGCGCGGCCGCCTTGATCATGCTGTACTCGCCGGAGACGTTGTAAGCAGCGATCGGACAGGTGAAGGCATCACGGGCCCGGCGGATCACGTCCAGATAGGCGAGCGCCGGCTTGACCATGACGATGTCAGCCCCCTCGGCAATGTCGAGGGCGATCTCATCGAGCGCTTCGCGGGCATTAGCGGGGTCCATCTGGTACCCGCGTCGGTCGCCAAACCGCGGCGCGGACTCGGCGGCTTCGCGGAACGGTCCGTAGAAGGCCGATGCGTATTTCGCGGAATAGGCCATAATCGGGATCTCGGCAAATCCGTGCTCGTCCAGAGCCTGCCGAATGACCCCAACCCGCCCGTCCATCATATCCGACGGCGCGATCACGTCGGCGCCAGCCCGTGCCTGGCTCAGGGCCGTGCGGGCAAGGAGGGGAAGGGTAGCATCGTTATCCACCTTCCCGTTCCGGACGACCCCGCAGTGCCCGTGGCTCGTATACTCGCAGAGGCAGAGGTCGGTGATGATGATCAGTGACGGCACGGCCGCCTTGACCGCCCGGACTGCCTGCTGGATGATCCCTTCGTCGTCATAGGCCTCAGAGCCGACCTCATCCTTGTGCGACGGCAGGCCGAACAGGAGCATCGCCGGGATACCCTCTTCCGCCGCCGCGGCCGCCTCCTCGACCAGCGTATCGATGGAAAGATGGTAGACGCCGGGCATTGACGGGATCTCCTCCCGGAGACCGCGACCGTGGCAGACGAAGGCCGGGTAAATGAAATCGCTGATCTCGAGCGCCGTCTCGCGCACCATGCGGCGTAGGGACGGGAGATCGCGCAGGCGGCGCGGGCGCCGGACCGGAAAGGTAGCGGTCCGGGCCAGTCGATCAACCTGAGCTGTCATGGGTTCACCTCGTATGCTGGCGAGCAGATTCGCTCTCACGATCGAGAGAGCGCACCATCCTCTTGTTCACCCTGACGATCTGCCAGGGCTTGCTCGATCGCCGCGACGAGGCCAGGGATGGAATGCTCTTGTGCCTCGATCTGGACCGTCAGACCGAGATCGCGGGCGGTCCGCGCGGTGATCGGACCAATGCAGGCGACGAGGACACTGGAGAGAAGCGGGCGCGCCCGGTCGCCAAGCAAGGCGACCAGGTTTCGCACTGTCGAGGAGCTGGTGAAGGTCGCAATGTCAATGCCGCCGTTCTCGAAGAGGGCGAGCGCCTCCTCTGGCGTACTGGCTGGCCCGGTCTGGTAGACGGCAACCTCATCAACGAGCGCACCACGGGCCGCCAGACCCTCCGCCAGCACCTCCCGGGCCTCCCGCGCCCGCGGCAGGAGGATCCGCCGGCCCCTGAGGTCGAACTGCCCCATTCCCTCGACAATCGCCTCCGCGATGTACTCGGACGGGCAGAAATCGACCCGGAGCCGGTAAGCGGCGAGCGCGCCGGCCGTTGCCGGTCCGATCGCCGCAAGGCGAATTCCCTTAAGCGCCCGGACGTCCAGCCCGCGCTCCTCCAGGCGCTGGAAGAAGAAGCGGACACCGTTCACGCTTGTGAAGATGATCCAGTCGTACTGATCGAGTGCCGCGATCGCCCGATCGCACGGCCCCCAATCATCCGGCGGGAGCGTGCGAATGGTCGGAAGCTCAATCGGAATCGCGCCACGCTCGGCAAGCAGGGCGGCGAGCACGCTCGCCTGCTCACGTGTCCGGGTGATCAGGACGCGTTTGCCGAAGAGAGGGCGGCGGTCATACCAGGCGAGACGCTCGCGCAGGCGGACGATCTCGCCTATGACGATAACCGCGGGCGGCCGGAGCCGGGCGAGGCGAACGCGGGTCTCGATGTCGGCGAGGACGCCGACGACCGTCCGCTGGGCAGGCGTCGTGCCGCGCTCGATCACCGCGACCGGCGTCGTCGGCGGGCGACCGTGTCGGATGAGCTGCTCGGCGATCTGCCCCAGATTGCCCAGTCCCATCAGGATGATGATGGTGTCGCGGGAGCGGCCCAGCCGCTCCCAGTCGACGAGGGTCTGCAGCTTGCCGGGATCCTCGTGGCCGGTGACGACGGTGAACGCGGAGGCGAGATCGCGGTGGGTCACCGGTATGCCCGCGTAGGCCGGGACCGCGATGGCAGAGGTAACGCCCGGAACAACCTCGAAAGGAATGCCCGCGGCTGCAAGGGCTTCAGCTTCCTCGCCGCCGCGACCGAGGACAAACGGGTCGCCCCCTTTGAGCCGCACAACCCGCTTCCCCTCCCGGGCCCGACTGACCAGAATCTGATTGATCTCCTCCTGATCGAGGAGCCGATGATCACTCTCCTTGCCGGCAAAGATGCACTCGGCCTCGGGCGGGGCAAGCCGCAGCAGGGACGGATCGATCAGACGATCGTAGATGACAACGTCGGCCTGCTCCAGGCATTCCTTCCCGCGCACGGTGAGCAGGCCAGGATCGCCCGGCCCTCCCCCGACGAGAAAGACCCGGCCGAGGCGCGAATCAGCCATGGCACACCCCGACGAGGAGGGCATCAGCGCCCCCGGCGGCCAGGCGCTCCCAGAGGGCCCGACCAAGCCCGATCGGGTCGTCGCGCGGGCCCTCGAGACGCGCGCGGATGATCCGTGAGCCATCGGGGGCCGCGACGAGGCCGTCAAGGACAAGACGATCGCCGTCGGCGCGCGCGTATGCCGCGACCGGAATCCGGCAGCCGCCGCCGAATGCTGCAAGGACAGCCCGCTCGGCCAGGGCCTCGGCCCGGATCGCCGGATCGTCGATCGCCGCGGCGACCGTCCGGGCCGTCGGATCATCCGACCGCACCGTCACTACCAGCGTTCCCTGGCCGGCGTCAGGGAGGCAGAGCTCCGGCGGCAGACGCTCGGCGATCTCATCAGCGCGGCCCAGGCGCTCCAGGCCGGCCGCGGCGAGAACAATGGCATCGTAGTCGCCCGCGGCGAGCTTGCGCAGGCGAGTATCGACGTTCCCCCGCAGATCGTCGCGATAATCCAGGTCTGGCCGGTATGCCCGGAGCTGAGCGCGCCGCCGCGCGCTACTGGTCCCGACGCGAGCACCGGCGGGAAGGTCGCGGAACCGCCGCCCATCACGGGAGACGAGCGCATCGCGCGGATCAGCCCGGTGGGGAAAGGCAGCGAGAGCGATGCCGGGGGACAGATCAGTCGGCACGTCCTTCAAGCTGTGCACAGCCAGATCGATCTCGCCTGCAAGGAGCAGGTGATCGATCTCCCGAACGAAGACACCGCGGGTACCGAAGGCGCCGAGCGGGACATCCTGGACCCGGTCTCCCATGGTCCGGACTGTGCGAACAGTGAAGGTATGCTCTGAGAAGCGCCGGCGGAGTGCCGCGACGACCCAGGCGGCCTGGGCAAGCGCCAGGGCACTGCCGCGCGTGCCGATGACGAACTCTCCGATGGCGGCCTCCCGCGTTCCGGGGAATCGTTCCCATTATACCCCTCTTCGCCCTCCGGCCGCGCTGGGCACGGCCCGCGGAGAGCCCGGGTATGCTATCATGAAGGCGCCTGATCTTCCCCCGCGTCCGGGCCCATAGCTCAATGGTAGAGCGGCCGCCTCATAAGCGGTTGGTCGGAGGTTCGATCCCTCCTGGGCCCACCAGACTGACCAGGAGATTCACAATGTGCCTCGGCGGAGGCAACAAGGGGCAGACGAATGGCCGATCGTGTAGCGGCGCTTGAGGAGATCATCGGCGAGTACCAGGACGAACGGGCGGTTGAGGCGTCACGCCTTGAGGAATATCGGCTTCAGCGGGCCAAGCTGGAGCTAGCCCGGGAGATCCTCCTCGAGCATAACGAGATCGAGGAGGCGGAGCAGTTGAAGGTTCAAATCCACGACCTCGACCACAAGATCCAGGCGAGCGAGCGCACGATCGCACGGATCGATCGTCTGCTGGCAGTGTTTCGCCGGAGCCTGGAGCAACTCCGCCAGGGAACCCGCGTGAGCTGATCCGGTGGGCCCCGGAACATCCTGGGGCCCACCGGTCTGCTAGGCAGCCCCCCGGACGGCCTTAATGACCAGCAGCAGGAGCACTGCGCCCCCGATCGAGACCAGGAGATGGGTCAGGCTGAGTAGCCCGCCCGCCCGGTGGTGGGTAAGCGCAACGTAGAGGACCCCGCCGATAATCGAGCCGGCGAGGCCGATCACCAGGTCGCCGAGAAGGCCGTGGGGGCTCTCGGTGATCACGCTGGCGGCCCAACCGGCGATGAGACCGACGACGATCCAGGGAAGGAAGGCGAGGAAGGTCCCGAGAACGACCAGAAAGAAATACAGCGAGAACAGGGCTGCCAGCACCAGCAGGGCAATGATCAGACACATAGCAGAGACGCTCCTCTAGGAACAGGATGGGCTCGCATTCCCGTTTGCCACATAGGGCAGATAGATCTTATAACTCCCGCCAGTAGCGGCCGCCTGCGGCGCGACCTCTGCGAGGGCGATCGTTCCCCCGGGGCCGGTGAGGCTGACGCCCGTATAGTAGCTGGCCAGGATGGTGGTGTAGGAGCGCCCGGCCTGAGCCTGGCCGTAAGTCCCCCACTGACACAGGCCGACCCCGTGGCCGTAGTATCCACAGGTGCTGAGAGAGGAGGCGGTGTTCCAGGAACAACAGCGGGCCCGGCAGTAGCTCAGCTTTTTCCAGCCGGCCCGTCCGCAGATGTACTGGCCCTGGGCATTCGTCCCCGTGTAGATGATTGCATCCTCACTGTTGCGGGTCGAAACGCCGTTACAGCGCGAGAAGAAGAAGGCGAAGATCACGCTCCCGTCCACAGTCAGGACCTGACCGGCCGTCGCATCGACCGCGGCATCAGTGGTCGCATAGCGGCGGGTCGGGTCGTAGACCTGGCAGGCGGTGGTCGCACAGACGCACCCCTTGGCCAGAAAGTGGGCCACCCCATAGCTGCGAGCGGCGACGGCCTGGGCCTGGAGTGCGGCGGGCGGCCAGCTGGCCGGCACCTCATTCGGCACAACCCCTTTCACATAGTCCTCGAGGGGAACCCATTGCGTTGTGTCGTTAGGGGGGATATGGGTGACTTTAATAAGCTTGGGGAGGGACACACTCGCGATGCGCAGGCGAGGGGTCGGGATGGCGGACAGGTTGACCAGAGGCGACTGGATCTGCCGGACCGTGCGCTGGTAGAGGATCTCCTGCTGGGAAGGGGTGGGTGCGGACGGGAGGAGCTCGAGATCCACGCTGGTGTAGCCGCTGCTCGCCACCACCTGAGCGCGGAGGGTGGTCTCGATGTAGCCGTCGTGCGAGACGTGCAGGGTATAGGAGCCGGGGGGAGCCGGCAGGACATAAGCGCCGGCCGCATCGGAGCGCGTAGTGAGACCGAGGGGATCGCTCCGGATCAGCGCCCCGGCCACCGGTGCGAGCGTCGCCAGGTCAACCACCTGGCCGATGAAGCCCGTACCGGAGGGGGGTGGCGCCGCGCTACGGGCGGCCCCGGGCAGGAGGGCAAGCCCGGTCAGCCCAGCGGCCGCCGAGGAACGGAGGAGAAAGCGGCGTGAGAGCCGCGCAGAATCCCAACCCCACCACGTCATCGCCGGGGAGCCTACCACCCGGTCGGGGGGCCCGTCAAGAAGAGAATCGTGAGAGTAAGGTAGCGAGACCAGGCCGGCAGACATCGGCTGGCAGCTTGATCACCCGTGCCAAAAAACTTGACATAAGGCTCGCCGGCCGTTAGACTCGGTACAGATAGGCGAACACCGGCTCCACCGGTCGATGCCGGGGGATGTCGCCTATCGGCGCGATGGTGCGCCATCCTCACTGGGAAGGGGGTGTCAACGATGGAAGAGCGCCGTGAAATGACGGTGCGCGAGGCCGGCAAGAAGGGCGGCGAGACGGTCAAGCGGAAGTACGGCCCTGGATACTACGCCGAGATCGGCAAGAAGGGCGGCGAGGCCGTGGCCGAGGAGCGCGGACGCGAGTTCTACGCCGAGATCGGTAAGAAGGGCGGCGAGGCCGTTATGCGCCGGCACGGTCCCGAGTTCTACTCGGAGATCGGCAAGAAGGGCGGCCAGTCAGTCAAGGCCAAGCACGGCCCTGACTACTACGCGCGCATCGGTCGCAAGGGCGGATCGGCCAAGAAGCGGACCGAGTAATCCGTCCCGCGACGCACTTCGTGACCGGGGGCTGGTCCGATGTCGGACCAGCCCCGACCCCTTTCCCGTCCACACGAGAGTTATCTGCCAGGCGAAACTCTGCCCTGCCATCCCTCCAGCGATCCAGCCCCACGGCCTCACCCAATGCCCCACCTGTCTCATATAAACATCTCCCAGCCCACGAGACACTCGCTAAAATA
>JADGGD010000330.1 GCA_019690095.1 Chloroflexota bacterium | reverse complement strand
GTGGACATCCAGGCTGCGGACCGCCCGTGCCTGCATTTCATCCGGCGCGGCGCTCAACCGACGGACGACGTGTCGGTCTGGACCAGGTTCGCACCGATGCTCTTGACCAGTTGCCCCTGCGGGAACGCGAAGATGTTCCGCTGCACCATCAGGTCCATCGCTTGTTTGACCGCCTGCGGATCGACCGGGATCTTCGGGTTCTGGATGGTGATGTGCACCTTCTTGTTGAGGTCGGTCAAAAACTGAAGTTGCAACGTCGCCTTGCTCGCCATACCCACACCCCCTTCCCGCTGCCTGCCATGCTCGTTCGCGCCTTCCCTTTTCGATCACGCCTTCGCCGTCGACGACGCGCCCGACGGCGCCAACCCAGCCTGGTCGACGCGGGCGATGGCGTACACCGGCTCGCTCGCCAGGTTGGCCAACGCCTGCCCGACCGCCAACACGTCGTCATCCGCTGCTGCCGGCGAGACGTGCGGGTAGTTCCGGTTGCGCAGCCGGGGCAACCCGGACGCCGTCGTGCCGTTTTGAAACTGCAGCTGCAGGTGCCGCGCGATGGGAGTCACCTGTGCCATGGGCTTGCTCCTCCTTCCGTGCGCTTGTTTCGTGATGCGCACGCCGGAAGAGATGCCGCGGCCAGGCCGGGAAGGGGACAAGAAAAAACGCCGGCTGGGTGTTTCGCCCGCCGGCCGCCAAGCCGCGACCTACCTTTGATTCTGTGCCGCCTCCACCAGGCCACGGAAGAGGCCTAAAAACACCGGTTCGTTCCAAATCAAGTTTTCCGGATGCCACTGCACCCCGAGCAGGAACGGGTAGTCCCGCAACTCCACGGCTTCCACCAACCCCTCCTCATCCCACGCCACAGGGATGAGATTCCGGCCGAGGGTTTTGATGGCTTGATGATGGAACGAATTGGTGCGAATCTGCGACCGCTGGCCGAGCAGCTCGAACAGCCGGGAGTGCTCCGCGATGGTGACGGTATGCGTCACATGGCTGCGGCGTGACCTCTGGCTGTGCTGGATGCGCCCGCGCCATTCGCGGGGCAGGTCCTGGTACAGCGTGCCGCCGAACGCCACGTTGATGACCTGGATGCCGCGGCAGATGCCGAGGACTGGCTTGCGCTGCATCGTCATCGCCTCGATGAGCGCCAGCTCCAGCATGTCGCGCTCGGGCGACACCTCACCCAAGCCCATCCGCGGTTCTTCACCGTAATGCGCCGGATCGACATCCTCTCCGCCGCTGAGCAGCAAACCGTCCAGGCGTTCCGCCTGGGCGGATACCATGGCCAGGTCCTGGATGAACGGGAGGACGACCGGGATGCCGCCAGCCGACTCAACCCCCGAACAGTAATCGTCCGCCAGCGCGAGATAAAGCGGCGCGGGACCCGGCAGGTTCGTGTCGCGCGTCAACCGGGCCGCGGTGATGCCAATGAGCGGTTTGCTCGCCATTCCACCTCCCCCTTCCTCGGGTGCGGTCTTTGCCGCGCCCTCAGGACCATGTCCCGCGCCGTGGTGCGCGGCGGGCCCACCGTGGCGCGTTGGTCACTCGCCGCGCCAACTCGCCAAATACCTGCGCTGGCTCGGGCTCAGCGCGTCGATCTCCACGCCCCACGCCTGCAACCGCAGGCGCGCAACCTCCAGGTCCAGTTCGGCCGGCAAAGGGTGAACACCGGGCGGATAGGCGTGCTGCGCCACCTCGCGCAGCGCCAAGGCCTGCAGGGCGAACGACATGTCCATGACCTCCACCGGATGCCCGTCCGCGGCGGCCAGGTTCACCAACCGTCCCTCCGCCAACAGGTACACGCGCCTGCCGTCGGGGAACTGGTACTCCTCCACGTTGCGCCGCACTTGACGCACGCGGGCCGCCAGGCGCCCGAGGTCGTGCTTGTTGATCTCCACGTCGAAGTGACCCGCATTGGCGAGCAATGCCCCGTCTTTCATCACCGCAAACGCTTCCTCCGTGATGCAGTCGCGGTTGCCGGTGACGGTGATGAACACATCCCCCACCTTGGCCGCCTCCCGGATGGGCATGACCGCGTATCCGTCCATCACCGCCTCGAGCGCGCGGATGGGATCGACCTCGCAGACCACGACGCGCGCCCCCAAGCCTTGCGCCCGCTTGGCGACACCCTTGCCGCACCAACCATAGCCGACGACCACGACCGTCTTGCCGGCGACGACCAGGTTGGTCGTCCGCATGATCCCGTCCCAGACCGACTGGCCCGTGCCGTACCGGTTGTCGAACAGGTGTTTGCACCGCGCGTCGTTGACCGCCATCATCGGGAAGCGGAGCACGCCCTCCGCGGCCATCGCCCGCAGGCGCAGGACGCCGGTGGTCGTCTCTTCGCAGCCGCCGGTGACCCGGGCCGCCACGTCCGGGTAGCTCTGGTGGAGGAGCGCGACGAGATCTCCCCCGTCATCAATCACCAGGTCCGGCCCGAACCGGGCGAGCGCCGCCAGGTGTGCACGGTATTCCGCGTCGGTCGCGCCATGCCAAGCG
>JADGGD010000064.1 GCA_019690095.1 Chloroflexota bacterium | reverse complement strand
AAGCCGAACTCGACCCCGCCCAGGAACAACACCCGCCCAGCAACCAGGCGGTGCACATCGTAGCCGATCCCGACTGGCATCAGGCGCACCGCCTCCGGCGCGCGATCGCCCGCGCAACCTCGTAGTCTTCGACCGTCGTAATCTTCACATTCTCGTATGACCCCGGAAACACCGCTACCGGCATTCCGGCGCGCTCCATAAGCTCGGCATCATCGGTCACATCGATCGCACCGCATCGCCGGTACGCTTCGACGAGATGATCATAGCGAAAGATCTGGGGCGTCTGGGCCGCCCAGACCCGCGCACGGTCAGGCGTGCGCTCGATGAGATTGGCATCAGAGATGATCTTAATTGTATCCTTCACGGGAACCGCCGCCACGGCGCCGCCCACATCACGTGCGACGTCGAGCCCCCGCGCCAGCATATCTGGCGTGATGAACGGACGGGCTCCGTCGTGCACTGCAACCCAGCGCACGCCATCCAGAATAGCAAGCCCGTTCCAGACACTATCCTGCCGACGCGTTCCCCCGAGAGTGATTGCCCGGACCTTCCCGTAGCCGCGTCGCGCCACCAGCCGCCGCCCTCGTTCGAGGTTGGCCGCATTGAGTACCAGGACGATCGCCTCCACCTCCGGCGCCTGATCCAGCGTATCCAGCGACCAGGCGAGCACTGGCCGATCGCCGAGGCGGCGGAAGAGCTTATCACCGCCAAAGCGCTGGCTGACACCCGCCGCGACCACGATCACACCCAGCGTCTCAGCGAGCCGGGGCATCATGGCGCGACTGACTCTCCTTTGCCTGTGCAAAGATCATGCGTCCGGCCGCTGTCTGGAAGACCCGTGTCACCACGATCCCGACGTCACTGTCGAGGTGCTGGCGTCCGCCGTCGACGACAACCATCGTCCCATCATCGAGATAACCGACCCCCTGGCCCGGTTCCTTGCCCTCCTGGATAACCCGCACGACGATCTCCTCGCCGGGCAGGACAACCGTCTTCACTGCATTCGCGAGCTCATTGACATTGAGGACCCGCACACCCTGCAAGGCGGCAACGCGATTGAGGTTGTAATCGTTCGTGACGATTGCGCAGCGGAGCTTCTGGGCCAGGCGGATTAGCTTGGCATCAACGCCGTCACCCTCCACCTCGATATCGCAGATGCGCACCGGGACCGTCGCATTCTTCTTCAGCCGATCGAGGAGCTCCAGGCCACGGCGGCCCCGGCTCCGTCGAAGAGCATCAGGCGAATCGGCGATATGCTGGAGCTCGCGCAGGACAAAACGCGGCACCAGCAGTGGGCCAGTCAGAAAACCGGTCCGCCCAACATCGGCGATCCGGCCGTCGATGATCGCGCTCGTATCGAGCAAGACGCCTCCCGTGCTGGCATCCTCGTGCCCGACGCTGTCAAACCAGCCGAGGAGCCCGAAGATGTCATCCCGCCGGCCAACGAAGATAGTGATGCCAAGATACGAGAGGAAGAGACAAGCGGCGAACGGGAGAATCCGCCCGAAGATGCCCGGCAGCATCGCCAGGGGGATCGCGAGAAGCGCCGAGAGGACCAGCGAGATGAGCAGTCCCAGCACAGCGGCAACCAGATCCTTGACCGGGAGCCGCCGCGCGTGATCGGCAACGAAGCTCGTCGGCCGCGTCGTCAGGTAGGGCGTCAGTACGAACCCAACCACGATGCCGATCGCCGTGCCAACCAGCTCAGCCGGCAGTGCTCCCCCGTTTGACGCCGGCAAGGTGAAGTTGGAGCCGATATTCCACCCGGCAGCACCAAAGGCCACTGCTCCGATGAAGCGAAAGGTCAGCTCGACATTCATCGAGACTCCTCTTGGCCCCGCTCCCGTTTGGCGCGCGAAACGGGCGGTCTCGCGCGCCTGTCCTCATCTCGTGCACCTCCGTTCGACTTTAACACAGCGGTCCGGGCGTTGTAAAGGCAGGGAGATCGCCTGGCCGCCCGCTTACCAGATGCGGTGGAGGGCATCCAGAAGGGTCTCGGCGGTGATGACCTCGATCGTTGAGCCCGGCCCCGGTGACCGGCGGGGAGATCCACTCGGCACCAGGCACCGCCGAAACCCCAGCCGCTCTGCCTCGACGATCCGCCGGTCGACGTCACGCACCCGGCGAAGCTCCCCGGAAAGACCGACCTCGCCGATCAGCGCCAGTGATGGGTCGACAGGGGTCTCACGGTAGCTGGACACGATCGCCACGGCTGTCGCCAGATCAGCTGCTGGCTCGCTGATCCGAAGACCGCCGGCGACGTTCACGTAGATATCCTGATTCGCTAGCCCCAGACCAACTCGCTTCGTCAGTACAGCCGTCAGGAGGAGCAAGCGGCCCATGTCCACGCCGGTCGCGGTCCGCCGGGGCTGTCCGAAGCTCGTGGGGCTGGTCAGGGCCTGGATCTCGACAAGGAGCGGGCGCGTTCCTTCCAGGGTAACCGCAACGGCCGAGCCATCGGCTGCCGTCAGATCCTCGAGGAACAGCTCGGAGGGATTCTCGACCTCAACGAGCCCTTCGCCGCGCATCTCGAACACCCCGACCTCATTCGTCGAGCCGAAGCGGTTCTTGACCGCCCGGAGGAGACGGAACGATTCGAAGCGATCTCCCTCCAGGTAGAGGACCGTGTCAACGATATGCTCAAGGATCCGCGGTCCGGCGACCGCACCTTCCTTGGTCACGTGACCGACAACGAAGATCGGGCGGTGAGTTGTCTTAGCCGCGCGTAACAGGCTCATCGCGCACTCGCGCACCTGGGTCACACTGCCGGCCGCGGAGGGAACGTCATCGAGGAACATGGTCTGGATCGAATCGACGACCACCATCGCTGGCGCCAGGCTCTCAACGTGGTGGAGCACTTCGCCGAGACGGGTCTCGGCCAGAATCAGCAGGCGATCGCTCTCAATGCCAAGCCGGTCGGCACGGAGCTTGATCTGCTCAGCCGACTCCTCGCCGGACACGTACAGGACTGGCCCCCACCGCTCTGCCACCTCGGCCGAGATCTGCAGCAGGAGGGTTGACTTTCCAATACCGGGGTCCCCTCCGAGCAGGATGAGCGCCCCCGGTACAATCCCTCCCCCCAGGGCGCGATTGAACTCACTCCCTGAGACAACCATCCGCTCCAGAGGACGAGAGCGGAGCGCGCGGAGACTGGTCGGGGTGGTTCTCGGCAGGCTCCAGGAGCGCTCCGCAACAGAAGCTGGCTCTTCGATGACGGTCTCCACCAGCGAGTTCCACGCCCCGCACTCCGCGCAGCGCCCTGTCCATCGGACACTCTGGGCAGCACACTGCTGGCAGACGTAGACGGTCTTCCCGCGCCCACGTGTCCGCGCCATCTACCCACCTCTCCCCGAGCCGGGCGTGCTGAAAAACAAACAGGGGCGCCGCGGCGCCCCTGTTTGACTGGATTTGCCGGTCACGCGCCTCACGCCGGGACCAGGTCGGCGACCTCGAGCGTGAGCTGATCGCCATTGACCCGTGCGATGATCGTATCGCCTTCCTTGAACTTCCCCTGGAGCAATCCCTCCGCCAGCGGATCCTCGATCAGGTTCTGGATCGCACGCAGGAGTGGCCGCGCTCCCAGCTGCGGATCCCAGCCCTTCTCCGCCAGGAAGTCCTTCGCGTCGTCGGGCACCTCCAGCTTCATATGCTGTTCGGCGAGCTGTGTCCGCACGCGATTCAGCTTGAGATCGACAATCTGACGAATCTGGGCCCGGTTCAGCGACCGGAACACCACCGTCGCGTCGATACGGTTCAGGAACTCGGGGCGGAAGGTCTTCTTCAACTCGCTCAGGACCTTCTCCTTGAGCTTCTGATAAGCTTCCTCCTCGCTCCGAGCCTCGTCCTTGTTGACGGCGAAGCCCAGCGTTGTATCGCGCTTCAGGAGATCCGAACCGACATTCGAGGTCATCACGATGATCGTATTCCGGAAGTCAACCTTGCGCCCCTTGGCATCAGTCAGGCGCCCGTCGTCCATAATCTGGAGGAGCATATTGAAGACTTCCGGATGCGCCTTCTCGATCTCGTCGAACAGCACGACCGAGTACGACTTCCGCCGGACCGCCTCGGTCAGCTGTCCACCCTCCTCGTAGCCGATGTAGCCTGGCGGCGCCCCCACCAGGCGGGCCACCGAGTGCCGCTCCATGAACTCGGACATATCGATCCGGATCATGTTGTCTTCGGAGCCGAACAAGAACTCGGCGAGCGCCCGCGCCAGCTCGGTCTTGCCGACACCGGTCGGGCCGAGGAAGATGAACGAGCCGATCGGCCGCTTGGGATCCTTCAGGCCGGCTCGCGCGCGGCGGACCGCCTTGGCAATTGTGCTGATCGCCTCGTCCTGGCCCACAACGCGCTTATGGAGCTGCTCCTCCATTTGAAGCAGACGCTGGGATTCCTCCATAGCGATGCGGGTCACCGGGATCCCGGTCCACATCGAGACGACCTCGGCAATATGCTCTTCGGTCACCTTGGGCCGTTCCGAGCCCAGCTCGTCGTGCCAGCCTGCCTCCAGCTTGTCGATCTTCTCGCGGAGCTTCACCTCCCGGTCGCGCAGCTCCGCAGCCAGCTCGTACTGCTGGGAGGTGATCGCCGACTCCTTCTCGTGCTGCACTGCCTCGAGCCCGCGGAGCGCCTCCTTCAGCGACGGCGGCGCCGCTGACCGCTGCAGGCGAACGCGCGATGCCGCCTCATCGACCAGATCGATCGCCTTATCGGGCAGGAACCGATCGGTGATGTAGCGAGCGGCGAGCTCCGCGGCGGCCTTCAAGGCCCCATCCGTAATCTCCAGCCGATGGTGCGCCTCGTAGCGATCCTTGATGCCCCGCAGGATCTCGATCGTTTCCTCAACTGTCGGCTCACTCACATAGACCGGCTGGAAGCGCCGCTCCAGGGCCGCATCCCGCTCGATATACTTGCGGTACTCATCGAGAGTTGTCGCGCCGATGCACTGGAGCTCGCCCCGGGCCAGGGAAGGCTTAAGGATGTTTGCCGCATCAACGGCCCCCTCGGCCGCACCCGCGCCGACAAGCGTATGCAGCTCATCAATGAACATAACGCAGTTGCCGGCCGTCCGGATCTCCTCGATGATCTTCTTGAGCCGTTCCTCGAACTCGCCGCGGTACTTCGTCCCCGCGACCAGCGCTCCGATATCCAGGGTCAGCAGGCGCTTCCCGAGGAGCGTCTCCGGCACATCCCCGTTGACGATCCGCTGGGCAAGGCCCTCGACGATCGCCGTCTTACCGACTCCGGGCTCGCCGATCAGTGCTGGATTGTTCTTGGTCCGGCGGCTCAAGATCTGGACAACCCGCTCGATCTCCTTCTGCCGCCCAATCACTGGATCCAGCTTTCCTGCGCGGGCCGCGGCGGTGAGATCGATGCCCATCTGGTCAATCGTCGGGGTACGCGTTGCCTGGCGGGACTCGTGCTGCGAGTAGGTGGAGCTCTGGCTGAGGACGTGGATCACCTGGGCACGGACCTTATCCAGGCTGACCCCCAGGCTCTCCAGCACGCCGGCGGCAATCCCTTCCCCCTCGCGCACCAGGCCGAGGAGCAGGTGCTCGGTGCCAATGTAGTGGTGATTGAGGCGTCGGGCCTCGTCGACGGCGAGCTCAATGACCTTCTTAGCGCGCGGGGTCAGACCGATCTCCCCCATGACCATCCGGTCGCCGCGCCCGATAATGAACTCGACCGCCGAACGCACCTTGTTGAGCTCGACGCCCATGTTGGCGAGGACCTTCGCGGCAACGCCGTCCCCCTCGCGCACCAGGCCGAGGAGCAGGTGCTCGGTGCCAATATAGTTGTGATTAAACCGCTGTGCCTCCTCTTGCGCCAGCGTCAGCACCTTGCGAGCGCGTTCGGTAAACTTATCGAATCGATCCGCCATATGAGCTCCCCCCAAGGATTAGAGCGGCACGCGCGCTCCGCGTTCACCGCCTCGCGATCACCCGCATCCCACGCATGACGCCAGGCCTCTCACTCCTGCCCTGACCGGCGCTGGGAGTGGTGCACCTGGTCCGCCGGGTCAACCTGACGCAGACTCAATCCCAGGCGATGACGCTCGGGCTCGACCCGGAGAACCCGCACGGTCACATCATCCCCTTCACTGACCACGTTCCGCGGATGGGCTACCCGCCGATCGCTCAGCTCGCTCACGTGAATGAGCCCCTCGATGCCGTCCTCGAGCTGGGCGAAAGCCCCGAACGTGGTCAGGCGTGTGATCCGCGCCGTCACGAGCGATCCGACCGGATAGCGCTCCGCAGCCGTTGCCCACGGCTCCTCATGCGCCCGTCGAATGCTCAACGAGATCTTCCGCCGCGCCGGATCGACCCCCAGCACGTACACCTGAACCTCGTCGCCAACCTGCACGACCTCCGACGGATGACTGACCTGATGCCAGGCCAGCTCTGACACGTGCACCAGGCCATCCGCCCCGCCCAGATCGACGAACGCACCGAAGTCGCACAGGCGGGTCACCCGCCCGGTCCGGATCTCCCCCTCCTTCAGCTCGGCAATCAGCTGGTCCCGCCGCTGTTGCCGCAACTCCTGGACCGCCAGCCGTTCTGACAGGATCAAGCGGTTGCGGCGCCGATTGACCTCCAGGACTTTCACCGAGAGGTCGCGCCCCACCAGGCTACCGAGGGTCTGCTCAAGCTGTTCGCCCTCCAGGCCGTTCACCCGCACTGAGGCGATCTGGCTCAGCGGAAGAAAACCGCGCAGGCCGGCGACCGACACCACGAGCCCGCCCCGGTTCGTCTCGACCACCCGGCCAGTGAAGATCGTACCCGCTTCCAACCCGGCCTGGACCGTTCGCCATCCGCGCTCGGATCGTGCCCGAGCGAGCGACAGGGTCACTCGCTCCCCCGGCCCCTCCGGCTGCACGACCACGGCCAGGATAGTCTCACCAACCGACACGCCGTCACCGAAGCGCTGGGCATCCGAAGCAGGGATGAACCCCTCCGATTTCGCCCCGATGTCCACCAGGATGCCATCGCGATCGATGGAGACAACCACCCCCTCGACGACATCGCCGCGATGGAGCGTCCGATACTCTTGCTCAGCCGCCGCCATCAGGCGCTCCATATCGTCGTCGCCGAGGAGATCAGCCGACGGCGATCCGCCATTGGCCCGCGCATCGGTTGTGATCACTCCACCTTCACCCGCCCCGCCCGCACGGGCGGTCATGTCGCGAGCGTCGCCACCGCCCGGTCGCATGCGCGCTCTCCCGGCCCTTGCACGGCTCCTGGCCCCGAATCTCCATCCACGCTCGATCCACTCCCGCGCGGCGGATGGAGAGCCGCTACTCTCTTCGGGTCGGTGGATCACTCTGCCATGACCGGGCAGAATGGAACGATGCTACCACGATCCGTTGGGGCGACGGCTCTCCTGACGAGTCACCCGCGACACGCCTCCGCGTGATGAGGATCGCATCAGAAGCAGGTGGTCAAGCCCTCCGGCTCGACGAGGCCGCGCTGGTGAAGCCACTTTCCAGCGATGCCATTATACCAAAGCGCTCTGGGCAAGACAAGAAAAGGACACGCAGACCTGCGCCCGGTCCTGATGACATCCCCCAGGGTGCGTTGCACCCTGATCGCCGCTGGCTTAGAATCTCCGGGAGACCGGCGCAGGCGAAGAGGTCCGTGTGATCTCCCGGGTGGTCAGCCGCGAGCAGGCAGTACGGATCCGTGAGCGCTGGCGGCAAGCCAGGCACACCGTGGTTCTCACCAATGGCTGCTTCGATCTCCTCCATCTGGGGCATGTCCGCTACCTCGAGGCCGCCCGGCGCTTCGGGCGCCTGATCGTCGCGATCAACTCGGATGCCTCGGTCCGGTTGCTCAAGGGACCATCACGACCGATCGTCCCGGCGGCCGAGCGAGCCGAGGTCATCGCCGCACTGCGATCGGTCGATCTCGTGACGATCTTCGAGGAGCCCACGGCTGAGACGATTGTCGAGCTCCTGCGGCCGGATGTCTACGTCAAGGGAAGTGATTATGGGCCGACCGGGCGTCCGTGGCCCGAGGCGATCATCGCGGCACGTCTCGGCGCGCGGGTCGAGGTGATCCCCCTGATCGAGGGACACTCCACGTCCGATCTCATCGCGGCGATCCGGCGCCGAGAGCCGTGAGCCAGCGCCGACGCATCCTGACGGCCGCGTCCCTGCTCCTGATCGGGAATCTCGCGAGCCGCCTGCTTGGCCTGGCGCGCGAGCAGGTTATCACTGTCTTCTACGGCGTCACCTCGGTCAATTCCGCCTTCCAGACAGCAGCCACCGTCCCCCAGATGTTCTACGACCTGGTGATCGGTGGCGCAGTCAGTGCGGCCCTGGTGCCGGTGCTCAGCGACTACGCCGATCCCGAGTCACGCGGCGAGCTCGGGCGGGTTGTCAGTACCCTGCTGATCGGGGCCGCGCTTCTGCTCGGAGCGGTTATCGCCGCCCTCCTGGCTCTGTCGGTGCCGCTCACGGAACTCCTGGGCGTCGCTCAGACGGCGCGAGACTTCTCGCTCACGCTCAGCATGGTGCGTCTGGCCATCCCGGCCCTGCTCTTCCTGGGTCTGGCCGGGGTGAGCAGTGCAGTCGCCTACGCGCGCCATCGGTATGGCCTGCCCGCACTCTCGATCAGTCTCTTCAATGGCGGGCTCATCCTCACCGCGCTGGTTGCTCACGATCGGCTCGGGCCGACCAGCCTTGCGCTGGGATTACTGCTCGGGGCGGCACTCCAGTGTGGGGCGGTTGGCCTCGCCCTGCGTGGGATCCCGCTCGGCATCGTCTTTGATCCCACTCATCCGGCCGTGCGGCGAATCCTCCGCCTCTACGGCCCTGTGGCAGCCGGACTCGTGGCGACCGAGATCGCCGTACTGATCGACCGCCACCTGGCCTGGCAGACCGGCGATACCAGCGTGGCCATCATGCGCGTCGCCACATTCCTCGTCCAGCTCCCGCTCGGGTTCATCGCGACCGGCATGGCGCTGGCCGTCCTCCCTCTCCTGTCGCGCCTGGCCGATGATGCCTCCCACTTCCGTCAGGTCCTCGGTACGGGGCTCCGACTGGCAATCCTGGGGATCGTACCTGCAGTCGTATTTCTCGTCGTATTCCGGGAGGCGGCGATCGCCTTGCTCTTCCAGCACGGGCGGTTTGATGCAGAGGCAACGCGGGTGACTGCCCAGGCCTTTCTCCTCTACGCCCCCCAGATTCCTTTTGTCGCAATTGATCAGCTCCTGATCTACGCGTTCTATGCGCGCAAGAACACCCTCACGCCCGTCCTGGTTGGCCTTGCCGGGGTCCTGATCTACCTGGCTACCGCCCTGGTAGCCCTCGGGCCGCTCCACCTCGGGCTCTGGGGGCTCATCCTCGCCAATACGCTTCAGAACAGCCTGCACGCGGTCATTCTGCTGGGTTTGCTCCGGCGTGACATCGGTCCCCTGAGAGAGCTTGGCCTGGCTGGTACGACGGTCCGCGCGCTTATCGCGGGCGGTGCCGCAGGCGGAGTGGCGTTGGCATTGCAGCACGCCGCTCCAGCACCAGCCGGTCTGACACGGGAGGTCATCCACCTCGCCGCTGGTGGGATCGGCATCGGAACCCTGTATCTGGGGATCCTGGCCGCGCTTGGGGTCGAGGAGATCAAGACACTGCGCCAGACCATCCAGGCGCGGCTGATTGCCAGGCGCATGCCGTCGCTCGATCAGATACCGTGACCGCCGGCGGGGCCCTCTCGCGTCTTTCCCCGTCCCCCCTTGCCTCTTTCGGCATTCGCTAGTATGATGTATTCGACGTGCCGATGCTGGCACCTGGTCCGGGACGGATGCTCCATCCGTGGTGGAAACGGGTTCTGGTAACGGTCGTGGCACATTCGGATCGACACGCACTCTTCGCGAACGATCACATGCGCAGAGCCGCCGTCAAGGAGCCCGGTCTTCATGAAGATTCTGCTCGTCGACGACGACGCCGATATGCTGGATATCACCTCCTATGCCCTTCGCCGTGAGGGATTCACCGTCATCATAGCCACGGATGGAACGCAGGCGCTCCAGCGCTGGCGCTCTGAACGTCCGGATCTGGTCCTGCTGGACGTAAGCATGCCCCGGATGGGAGGGCTCGAGGTATGCCGGCAGATCCGGCAGGAGTCGAGTACGCCGATTATCATGCTCACCGCGGCGGGTGATGAGGAGCACATCCTGCAGGGGTTTACCCGGGGCGCCGATGACTATGTGACCAAACCATTCAGCCCCAAGCAGCTGGCCGTGCGCATCCGCGCCGTGCTCCGACGGAGCGGCGAGAATCAGATTACCCAGTCATCCGGTCAGATCAGCGGCGCCGGCCTGATCCTCGATCTCGAGTCCCATCGGGTATCCTTTCGCGATACCGCCGTTCAGCTCACCCCGATCGAGTTTCGGATCCTTCATCTGCTCATCGCGAATGCGGGACGGGTTGTTGGCTTCGCCCGTATGGCGGATCATGTATGGGGCTACGCGGGTGGTGATCCCTCCGTCCTGAAGACCCACATCAGTCACATTCGATCCAAACTCCGGCTCCCGCGGGAAGGACCGGGAGCGATCCGCGTCGTCCACGGCGCAGGCTACTACCTGGCTGATCGCTGAATCTAACCGCGGGGCTTCCACTCCCTCATCAGGTGGACGCCGAACGCGTGGGACGTTTCCTGTCCTGCAACGGCCGGGCAACCACCGCAGGGGGATTCCTTCGCATCTGCTGCGCCACGGCGCGAGCACAGCTATTCTACCGGACTTACTGCGAATCTCTGGCCAGGGCGATCCAGTCTGGCTTTCTTCACGTCGTCACTAGCTTCACGTGATATGTATGGTGTACAATGTTAGCACTCCCGGCCAGCACGGGGCTTTCTGTCCTCCTGCCGCCGACCCATCTACTGTGCCGGGTCGGCCGCAGAATCGGTGACCGGAGCCATCCTGCCGTGTGGAAGCATCACTGCCCCACCCCCGTCTGGCGAGCGGCACGGTGGAGTAGCAGGTGCCGCGTGCGGGGCCGGAATTGAAGAGAGCGTGCCATGGATAGAGAAGCACGACGGCGAGTGCTGGTGGTCGATGACGATCCCTTCATTGGTGAGCTCATTCGGACCCTTGTGCGCGACGAGGGGGGTGAGATCATTCAGGCGACGCACTGGGGCGAGATTCGGCAGAGCCTCACGGAGGCGCCGCCTTCCCTGATCATCCTGGACCTCCTGATCCCCGAGGATGGAATCCGGCTCCTGAGGCTCCTGAAGAGCGACGAGAGTACCCGAGGCATCCCCGTGATTGTCCTGACCGGCCGGACCGACGCGCGGGAGATGGCCCTTGGCGCGGGGGCCACCATGTTCCTGAGTAAGCCATTCGAGATCGACGAGATGGCCGAAGCCATCCGACAATTCCTGTGTCAAGCCGAGATAGGGGGTAGTCACTAGAGGGTAAAGCGGCGTAGCTGCTCAATGCCGTCGAAAACGCCGCCTCGCGCCGATCAGTGGTCTGACAGCACTTTACGAGCCGGTGCCGGAGGCGAGGGTCGAACTCGCACGGGGGAGATCCCCAACGGTTTTTGAGACCGTCGCGTCTGCCGATTCCGCCACTCCGGCCAGCGGCCGACCCGATCAAGAGAGGGAAAGGGAGGCGACGGGCGGATTCGAACCGCCGATAGGGGTTTTGCAGACCCCCGCCTTAACCACTTGGCCACGTCGCCCCGGGGAGCGGAAGACGGGATTCGGACCCGCGACCTTCTCCTTGGCAAGGAGATGTGCTACCACTGCACCACTTCCGCGCGTCGCGGTGCGGGTGAGAGGACTCGAACCTCCACGGGAGTTGGCTCCCAACAGCCCCTCAAGCTGGCGCGTCTACCTAATTCCGCCACACCCGCGCACTGCTTTTAGAGTATACTGGAGTGCTCGCGATCTTGTCAACGCAGCAGGCCGCCCGCACGGGGATGGAATGGGTACGCGCTGCTCCCGCCTCCTGGCAGAAGTCCCTCCGCATGTCCGGGCAACGCCCCTCTTCCTCCGGCTCTTTCGCTATAATGGGACCACCTGGGCGACGGTAGCAGGCGCGTCCTGATCGTGGAGGAATGCATGACACCGGAGGAGAAGCTCCGCGCGAAGGGGATCGAATTGATCACCGTCGAGCGGGGAGATCGTCCCCTCGTTCCATGGGTCCGCACCGGAAATCTGCTTTTTCTCTCGGGGGCGGGTCCGAACTGGGGCGGCACCGTCTGGCGTGGACAGCTGGGGAAGGAATATACCACCCAGCAGGGATACGAGGCGGCACGAGGCTGTGCGCTCAACCTGCTCAGTGCCGCCAAGACTGCCCTGGGCGAGCTGAGTCGGGTCAGGCAGGTTGTGAAGGTACTGGGCATGGTTAACTCCGCACCCGGTTTTTCCGAGCAGCCCCAGGTGGTCAACGGCTGCTCCGACCTGCTCGTCGAACTCTTCGGTGAGCAAGGCCGCCACGCCCGCTCGGCCGTGGGCATGGCCGGGCTCCCCGGAGGGATTCCTGTCGAGATTGAGATGATCCTCGAGGTGGAGTGACCTCAGGAGATGTGGAGAGACCGTCGTAGGGCGGCGCGAAAGCGGTCCACAGCCTCCTGGACGGTCGGTAGCTCTCCCTCGCCGCCCTTGAGCTCAAGGGTAAGGCGGCGGCGAGTTGCGCTCTCGTGTTCGCTCTGGCGAACAGTCTCATCGAACCAGTTGCGCGCCGCGGGATCCGGCGGGTTAATAACGCTGTAGCGCAGGGCAACCCAGCGATCCGGCTGGCCGCGTTCGGCCGGATCCGGCGCCCAGAGAACAAACCGAACACCGCTGTGCCGCAGATGCCCCAGGACGTCATTCTCCGAGGCGAGATGGTTCACGATCGCCAGGCCACGAAGCCGCGGCGCGTACACATCCCAACGCGGCCGGCTCTGGTATAGTACAGGAGAGAGAATGAGCCGTTCGACCCCGGCCGCCCGGAACTGCTCGGCGATAATCATCCGCCGGGCCAGCTCCTCGAAGCGCAGGCGGCGCGGATCGAACTCGTAGCCAAGGACGACGCTGAGGGCAGCACGCCGTCCGGGGGGCGGGGAATCCAGAAGTGCACGCAGTCCATCCGCCTCCGGACAGACCCAGATATCACTCGGCAGGATCCAGTCAACCTGGCGCTCGAACCCGGCCGCCTGGAGGGTCTCGGGTTCAACGAGCCAGCGGATAAAATCTGGCTCCTGGTTACGAGACGAGGCCATGCCAGCATGTTCTCCCGGTAGTCTTACTTTCGAGTCTAACACGGGTTCCGCCGTCCGGCCGGAGAAGAATCACTGTGTTCATCAATCGTTCACCCGTCCTGATCACTCTGTCCGTTCATCACCCCATCCGACGGGCCGCATGGTATGTTCGAGTTTGAGGTCATCGCTCGGGATCCTGGCTCGCGTGCCCGGGCCGGTCGCTTCGTCACTCCCCACGGTGTGGTGGAGACGCCTGCCTTCATGCCTGTCGGAACACGGGCCGCCGTGAAGACGGTTGATCCACAAGAGCTGGAGGAGGTCGGCGCCCAGATGATTCTGTCCAATGCCTACCACCTCTCGCTCCAACCAGGGGTGGAATGCATCGAGCGCCTTGGGGGAATCCACCGCTTTATGGGGTGGAACCACCCTATCTTGACCGACTCTGGCGGCTTTCAAGTCTGGAGCCTCTCGGCACGGGATGCCGCGGGCCGCATGGTTCGGATCGATGATGATGGGGTCACTTTCCGATCGCATCTCGATGGATCCGTGCGGCGATTGACCCCGGAGACAGCTGTCGATCTCCAGCTGAGGATTGGCGCCGACGTCATCATGGCATTGGATGAATGCACCCCGATCGGTGCCCCGGCTGAGCAGGCCCGGCTGGCCGCGGCACGAACGCACCAGTGGGCCCGACGCTGCCGCGACCGCTGGCTGGAGCGCCAGCAGGATAGTCCTGTGCCGCGGGCACTCTTTGGAATCGTCCAGGGCGGCGACTTTCGCGATCTCCGGCGATGGAGCACGGAGACAATCGCCGCACTGGATCTGCCGGGAATTGCCATTGGAGGCCAATCGATCGGGTATTCAAAGACGAAGACCGTGGAGACGCTCGAATGGATCGAAGATCTCCTTCCGACCGACCGGCCGCGCTACGCCATGGGGATTGGCGACCCCTTCGATTTCCTCATCGTCATCGAGCGCGGGATCGACCTCTTCGACTCAGTCTATCCCACACGCCTTGCCCGCAATGGCGCCCTGCTGACATCCGAGGGACGCCTGCGGATCACCGCAGTGGCCTACCGCTCTGACGAACGCCCGGTCGACGCTGCCTGCCAGTGTGCGACCTGCCGAACGGTCTCGCGCGCCTACCTTCACCACCTCTTCCGGTCCGGCGAGCTCACTGGATACCGCCTGGCGACGATCCACAACCTGGCCTACTGCCTGACGATCGTCGCGCGAATCCGGGAAGCGATCCGCGCAGGGCGGCTGGAGGATCTACGCGCGCGGTGGCTTCGCCCATCGGCCACCCAGGGGGAAGATCAGCGGATGGGCACGCCGCTTGCTTCGAGTCCACAGTGAAAACCAGGAGGATAGCCACATGGCACGGGCACCTTCAACCGCGCCAAGCGCGCTCCAGTTCCTGATTGATCAGATTGGTGAAATCTACGGCATTGAGCAGGTCATTGTCGGGGCCGTGCAAGAGCTCGCATCTCGAACGAGCGATCCTGACTTCCGGTCTCATCTTGAGCGGATCGCGGCCGAGGATCACCAGCACGTCGAAAACCTGCGTCAGGCCCTCCGCATGATGGGGGTGGAGAGCATGGTGCAGGGCTCAATCAACCGGGGCCGCCATCTGGCCGAAACAATCCTCGGCGCGAGCCAGGAGACTGCCTACCGCTTCATCCGGAGCCTCCTGCTCCTGATGTACCAGACGGCGGTTGACGGCCGCGTTTTCATGCAGGTGCAGCAATGCATTGAAAATCGGGAGATCCTGGGCTTACTTGAAACGAACCACCACGAGGACGAGCTGCACCTCCGGTATATGGAAAGTCAGGTCGTTCGCGCTGCCGAGGAGCTCACCGGCCTGGCCGGGCGCTCATCCTGACGCGATCCGGGAAATCGCTGGTGATGCTGTCCACGCCGCGGGCAAGCATCTCTGCGATATCGGACGGCTCGTTCACCGTCCATACGCAAACGGCCAGACCAGCCCGGTGAGCACTGGCCACGTCATCCGCCGAGACGAGCGTCCACTGGGGGCACAGGGCATCAGCACCGCAGGCCGCCGCCATGCCGACTGGATCTGCGGGGCGGCCGACGTAGAGGGCGCCCAGGCACAGGTCATCGGTCAGGGTGCGCGCACGGCGTAGCGCCAGGTGGTCGAATGAGATCAACATCACTGCCTCGACCATCTCCCTCTCGCGCACCAGCTCGATCGTCCGATCGACGAGCTCCGGCCGGTGCGTTCCCTTCAGCTCGATGACCAGCCGCGTGCGCCCCCGAGCCCAGTCCAGCACCTCGGCAAGGGTTGGAATAGGCACTCGCTCTGCCGACCGCTCGGGCCAGCGTGCGCTCGCGTCGAGCGCACGGAGTTCTGCGAGGCTCAGCTCGTCCACCGCCCCGTGCCCATCGGTGGTCCGATCCACGCGGTGATCGTGGATGACCACCGGCACCCCCTCGCGGCTCAGGTGAACGTCAAGTTCGACCGCATCCGCCCCCAGGGCGATCGCGCGTTCGAACGAGAGTATGGTATTTTCGGGTGCCCAGCCAGCCGCGCCCCGATGCCCCACGACCAGCGGCTCGGTGGGTGAGCGCCGCCATGCCTGGAGAATGTGTCGAGATCGCTGACCGCGCCGCATCGCCTGCATGGTCTCGTCCCCTCGCTGTCGATTTGCCCGGCGTATCTTGGCTTCCTCCATGCGGCGCCGCTCCTCGTCGGTCTCGACG
>JADGGD010000329.1 GCA_019690095.1 Chloroflexota bacterium | reverse complement strand
GCCCCTTCCGGCGCGCGCATGCCTCCCCACCGCCGTCAGCGGCCGGCTGTTCCCTCGGAGGCGGGCTGTCCCCCCACCGCCGCAAACGGCCGGCCGCCTCTCTGCGGCAGATCTGCCCCCACCGCCGTGCCCGGCCGGCCCGGCCTCCGGCGGAAGTCCCGGGCCGCGGGAGAAGAGGCCCGGCAGATCCCCCGGACCGGGCCAAAAAGGCCGCGAAGGATGCGCCCCCGCGGCCGCAAACGGCCAGCCGGTGCCCCGGCGGGGGTAGTGGGCCGGGCTGTCCGGGCCGTGCGGGAGAAGATGCCGCCCGCCAGGGCCGCGGTGGGAGATCACCGCCCGCAGATCCATCAGGCCGGGCCGTCCGGGCCGTGAACGACATGCCCGCCGCGGCCGCGGGGGATGCCGGGCGGCCTGCTTCAGGAGACGGTCTTCAGGAGACGGCTGTGACGGCGATCACCACGCCCTGCGGCCGCCCGGCCAGCCAGAGCTCCCCGCCCCCCGGGGCCAGACCCGCCAGCTCGCTCACCATCGGGTCCAGCCGGGCGAGCCGCACCGCCCCGGTCGCCGGATCGAATCGCCCGAGCGCCGCGCTCCCCCGGGCGATGAACCAGACGGCGCCGTCGGCCGCCGCCACGCGGTCGGCCCGCCCCCGGGCGAGGGGGAAGGTCTCCACCGCCCCGCTCGGCGGGTCCAGCCGCCCCAGCCGGGCGCCCGCGGCATACCAGAGCCGTGCGCCGTCCCAGGCCAGGCCGGTCGGGTCGCCCGGCACGGCGTAGGTCGTCAGGCGGCCGGCGGCGTCCACCGCGCTGATCCGGCCGCCGGGCCCGGCGGCCCAGAGGCGGCCGTCAGCCCAGAGGAGGTCGGCTGTGCCGGCTGGCCCGACTGCCGTGAGCGCACCGCGGGCCGGATCGAAGGCGTAGAGGCGGCGGTCTGGCCCGGCGGCCAGCCAGACCCGCCCGTCCGGACCGACCGCCAGCGGCCCCGGATCGCCGCTTCCGGTCGGGAGCGGCCAGCTCTGCCAGCGGCCGTCGGCGGGGTCCAGCACCGCCAGGGCCGGGGGATCCTCCAGGGCCAGCCAGGGCCGGCCGCGGGCGTCCACCGCCAGGCTGACCGCCCGGCCGGCGGTCGGCAGGGGCCAGCCCTGCGGTGCCCCACCGTCCGCAACGGCGCTGATCCGCCGTGCCTGCGGCTCGACCACCCAGGCCTGCCCGTCGGGCCCGGCGGCGATCAGGAGGGACGGGTCATCGAGGAAGATGCCGCGGAAGGAGAGGGCGAGGCGGCCGGGCACTGCGGCCGGGCGCACTGCCGGCGGGGAGGGCACCGCGGTGCGGGGGGGCGGAGACGGCACCGCCGGGCGCGGCGCGGTCGGCGTCAGCAGGACGGCGGTCCGCGCCGCCGCCGGGACGGCCGCCGCGGCGAGCAGGGCGCCGGCGCCGGCCAGGACCCATCGGCCGAGCCCGCGGCGGCTCAGCCCCTGCCGCGGCTCCGGCAGGGCGGCGAGGACCTGCTGGCGGATCGCCCGGGCCCGCCTCGGGTCCGGCTCCGGCAGGGGCAGGGCCCGCAGGTCGTCTGCCAGCGCCGCCAGCGCCGCCGCCTCCTCCGCCAGGGCCGGGTCGGCTTCTCTCCGCCCCCGGCGGGCCAGCCAGCCGGGCCGCACCCGCCGGCGCGCGCGGGCAGACGGCTCGCGTGCCGCCAGCTGATCCTGGAGCAGGTCCGCCAGCCGGTCCTCCACTGCTCACCCCCTCAGCGGCGCGCCGGCCTGCAGAAGGCGGCGGAGCGCCGCCAGCCCGCGCGCCTGGAGCCGCTTCACCGCATCCTCCGTCTTGCCCATGATCCGGCTCGTCTCGGCGATGCTCAGTCCTTCCAGGAAGCGCAGGATGATCGCCTCGCGCTGGTCCGGGGTCAGGCGGGCGAGCGCCGCCGCCACCTCGCGCCGGGCCAGGTTGCCCTCCGCCGCCGCCACCGGGTCGGCCGTCAGGTCGTCCTCGTGGCCGTCGAGCGGCACGGGCGTCGGTCGGCGGGCCTGGTCGGTCAGCAGGTTCCGGGCGATCGTCAACAGCCAGGCCAGGAAGGACGCGTCCTGCCAGCGGAAGCGCTCGATCGCCCGGAGGGCCCGGAGGAACACCTCCTGGGTCACATCCTCGGCCGCCGCCGGATCGCCGTCGGCCCGGTAGTAGGCGTAGGCGTAGACGCGCCGGTAGTAGCGGTCGTAGAGTGCGCCGAAGCAGGCGCGGTCGCCGCGCCGGGCGCCCTGGACCAGCTCCCACTCGTCCGGCACGGCGGCGTTCTGCTCGCCGCTGTCATGGAAGAAACGGCCGGAAGAAGGAAAAGAGACCGCCTGATCGAGTCCGTCGTGCGTGTCCACCCGGGCGAACTGTCTCCTGGCGAGCAATGCGGGACGGGCGACGGCCAGTATACCCGACTGGTGGGGCGGCCGCAAGGGAGTCGGCGGCCCCCCCCCCCCCCCCACCCCCCCCCAGGCCCGCCCCCCCCGCGGCCCGGGCGGGCCCCCCCCCCC
>JADGGD010000328.1 GCA_019690095.1 Chloroflexota bacterium | reverse complement strand
CTCTGGACCGTTGCCCTGGAGCGCCTCGAGCGCGGAAATCTGCTCGCCCTCGGCGTCCTGCCGTTCGCTGGCGGGCTCATCCTGGTGAACTACCTGCGGCGATTCTGGATCGACTGGCTCTACCTCGCCCTGCTTGCCGCGCTCGCTGTCTGGTTCCCAGGCGGACAGCCCGGTCACACCGGATGACCGACCTGCGGCTCACCGGGGCCCGTCAGCGGTGCGGGTGTGCCCGCCCGCTCGAGAGCGGCGATCTTCTCCAGGCGCCGCCGGTGACGCTCCTCGCCAGAGAAGCGCGCCTGCACGAAGGACTCAACCAGTTCTGCGGCGAGAGAGGGGCCAATGATCCGCGCTCCGAGGCAGAGCACATTCATGTCATCGTGCTCTACCCCCTGGTGGGCCGAGTAGCTGTCGTGGCAGAGCCCGGCACGAATGCCGTGAATCTTGTTGGCCGCCACGCACGCCCCGACCCCGCTCCCGCAGATCACGATCCCCCGGTCTGCGCGGCCGCTCAGGATCTGCTCGGCAACCCGCGCCGCAAAATCCGGGTAGTCAACCGGATCGGTACTCAGTGTGCCGCAGTCAATAACCTCGTGCCCGCCTCGCCGCAAGACATCGATGACCGTCTGCTTGAGCGGAAAGCCGGCGTGATCACCGCCCACCGCGATGCGCACGTTATCCCCTCCTCAGTGCGAACTCACCAGGGCCGGATTGTACTCCATACCACGGGGCACTGCCCGGGCGAGAGAGTAGACGGGCAATCCCCAGTTTTCTCCTCCCGGCCAATCACGCTGAACCGATCACCCCATGCTAAAATCAGCAAGCCTCTCTGTGCACCGATCGCCGGACACGTCCGACACCGTTCAGCGATTCAGGGATCGGACCAGGCGCCCGAGTTCCTGATAGTCCTTCTCCTGGCACCACAGGGGGCGATGCCGCAGGGCGCGGTCGCCGGGGTGATAGAGCGGAACGAGGATCCGGCCGCGCCAGCGGTGCGGCCGGCCGACCGCCTCGCGAAGGGTCAGGCCGTGCGGCTCGATCCGCGCAAGGGCAGCGAGGGCAGTCCGGCCGAGCGGCGCGATAACCGGCGCGCGCACAAGGTCGATCTGGGCCTGCAGGTAGTCGCGACAGCGAGCAACCTCCGCCGGGGATGGGGTCCGGTTCCGTCCACGATCGTCACGTGGGTTGCAGAGCACAGCGTTCGTGATGAATACTTCCGCACGGCGCAGTCCGGCCCGCGTGAGGAGCCATTCAAAGGTGCGGCCCGCGCGGTCGCCGCTCAGAGGAACACCCGTAACGTCGGCACCGAAGCGGCCGGGTGCCTCGGCAATGAAGAGCACCGGCGCGTCGAGTGGGCCATTCTGCGGGCCCAGGACGCGGCGTCGTCCATCCATGGAGGGGCACCGCCGACAGGCCGCGACCCGTTCGACCAGTGCCGCGAACGCAGCGGAAGGCCCGGGATCGGATACTGGCGAGACGGTCACCGTAAGGGCAGGCACCACGGGCGGCGCTGAATCCATCGGAGAATGCAAGCGCTACGATAGGGTTTTCAAACGAGCGTGTCAATCCTTGAAGTTCTTCTCGCTCCGTGGCTTCCCCTGGCCGTTCTCCTCGGAGTTGCCTGGAGCGGGATCGCGATTGCCGCCGCGCCGCCGCACCCGCGATGGTATCCGGCTGTGATCGCCGCGGCGGTACCGGGGTCGCTTCTGGGGCAGGTCGCCGGTGCTGTCCTGCACCTTCCCCTGCCAGTGGTTGGCGACCTGCACCCGGTCGAGGCCAGCCTGGGGGCCATCCTCTCGCTCGGCATTGTTCGGCTTCTCTGCGCGTGGTAGAATTGGGCAAACAACGTGCGCCTCGCCAGGAGACCCAGACCACGTGCCGGAGGGCCTGGAGCCTGATGCTTGCCACGATCCGTGATCTCGCGATCATTCTTGTTGCGCTCCTGGATATCGTCCTGCTCGTGATCCTCATCGCCATTGCCTACCTGATCCTGCGGCTCGTTCTCGCCCTCCGCGCGGAAGCCCAGCCGGTTATGGGGGCGGTGAAGAAGACTGCCACAACGGTCGAAGGAACGGCGGACTTCGTGACGACCATTGTTGTCCGCCCGCTCATCCGCCTGGTTGCGCTGGTCTTCGCGATCACACGCTTCATCCAGGTACTCCTGGGGCGGGGAAACTGATCTTGATGAAGAGAGTAACAGCATGCCAGTAAGCGATACGAACAACCGGGGCGTCGGGAGGACAGTTCCCCTGATTGGCGGAACCGTGCTTATCGCCGCGGCCGCGCTGGCAATCGCGCTGGCGCCGGAGGAGTCGGCGATCGGTCGGTACCGACAGAGGGTGCTGTTGGCCCTGGACCGGCTGTCACAGCAAGCCCGGGCGGCAGCCACGCTGGGGCAGGAGCGACTGCAGCGGGCCCGTGAGGCGTTTCAAACCGCCCGTCAGGAGAGCGAGCGCCTCTTGCTGTCGCAGCTCGAGGAGTCCAAACAGCGGGGGGCAGTCCCTCCTGCCTGAGGCCCGGGTCGAGGCGGTTGAGCGGCCTTCACGAACGCC
>JADGGD010000063.1 GCA_019690095.1 Chloroflexota bacterium | reverse complement strand
GAAGAGAATTGTCTGGCCCAGATCCTCGGGTTGGAGCATTTCTGCGTAGGCGTGGGAGGGCGGGGCAACCGGCCGTTTGGCCATGAGCGGCGTGTTCACGTCACCAGGGCAGACGACCGTGGCCCGGATCCCGTTGCGCCACTCCTCGAGGTTGGTTGACTGCGTGAGGGAGACGACCCCGAACTTGGAAGCGGAGTAGGCAACGCCGCTGACGACCGAGGCGTGCACACCGGCCATTGACGCGACGTTGATGATCAGGCCATTCTTCTGGGCACGCATTGTGGGCAGCACGGCCCGTGTGCACAGGAAGACCCCGGTCAGGTTGATCTGGATGATCTCATGCCAGCTTTCGATGCTGGTTTCTGCCCAGCTTCGATGCGGCGTGTTCGTCCCGGCGCTGTTTACCAGAATGTCGATGCGTCCGAGGCGATCCCGCGCCTCGGTGACCCACTGCTCGACCGCGACGGGATCGCGGACATCCACGGTTGCGACGTGGACCGGAACGTCGAGAGGGCGAAGCGCGGCCGCAGTCTCGTCAAGCGGCTCCCGCCGCCGTCCGCAGATCGAGACGGCGGCGCCGGCCTCGGCCAGGGCGCGGGCTGCGGCGCGGCCAATGCCGGTGCCAGCGCCGGTGATAAGCGCAACTTTCCCCTCCAGGGGGCGCGATGCGGTTGGTGTCACCCCGTTCTCTCCTGTTCGTGTTGATGGTGGAGGATTGATCTATCGGATGATCTTGCGCTTGCTCGCTACGTAATCAACCAGAATATACTCGCCCAGGCGATCCGGCGTCGAGAAGAAAGCGCGCCCGCGATTGATCTTTGTCATCTGGTTGACGAAGTCGACCAGATAGTACCCGCGCTCAAGCATGAAGGTGTTGATCACGATCTGTTCCCGTGTGCAGCGGCCAACTTCCTTCAGGGTCTCGGCGATCGTCCGGTAGCTCGGTGGGTAGGAGAAAATCGCCCGGCTGCCTTCCAGATGAGCAGTCGGCTCGCCATCGGTGATCATAATGATCTGTTTGTTTGCACCCTTGTGGCGGGCCAGGAGGCGCCGCGCCAGCATAAAGGCGTGGTGCATGTTCGTACCATAGACGCTCTCATCCCATTCGACGGTCGGAATCTCCTCGGGCTTTAGCTGGTGGGCGTAATCCGAGAACACGACGAAGTACAGGGTATCACGCGGGTACTGACCGCGAATGAGGCTGTCGAGCGCAATGGCAACCTTCTTCGCCGCCTGGAAGCAACCGCGCAGGATCATCGAGCGGCTCATATCCACCATCAGCACCGTTGCCGAGGTGGTATTGAGCTCGGTCCGGTACACCTCGAAATCTCCGGGCTGAAGGCGAAGCGGGAGCCCTGGACCCTCACGGATCAGGGAGTTCATCATCGTTTGTTCCAGATCCAGGTGGAAAGGATCGCCGAACTCGTAGCGCTTGCTCTCGTGTGTGCGCTCGCCGCCGACACCCCGCACCTCAACCGGATGGTTCCCGAAGGCGTCACGCTTGAGCTTTCCGAAGATATCCATGAGGGCCTTCTGCCCGATCCGTCGGGCGCCCCGTGCGGTGAGCTCCAGACCGTGGCTGGTCCGCTGGACATACCCCGCATCCTCGAGGATCTGGACCAGCTGTCGAAGCTGCTCGAGCGCCTGGCGCGCCTCAGGGCCGAGCAGACGCTCGACCTCGGCAGGATCCACCTCGTCCAGCGCCTGGGCCGAGCCGGCGCGACGGAGCTGACGCTCGAGCTGATCGAGGTCCTGGAGCTGCTTCATGAGCTCCATGGCCTCTTCGAAGGTCAGTGACTCGTCCCCCCGGAAGGGGTAGCGGTTGCGGAACTGCCGCCCCGGCATCAGCCGCTCGAGATTCGCTGCGAGCTGGGCCATATCCCACTTCAGACGGTCATCGCGGAGCAGGCTGTCCATCAGATCCTGAAGCTGCTGACGCATCTCCGGCGACATGCTGTCGAGGAGGGACTGCATCTGGGCGATGCCGCGCTGGAGATGCTCGATGAGCTGATCGAGCGACTCGATATCCGGAGGGAAGAAAGAGCCGTGACGCTCCATGAACTCCTGGAAGTTTGGGTTGCCGCCGCGGAGTTTCTCCTGGAGCATGCGATTGAGGTCCCGGACCATATCGCGCAGGCGCTGGAGATCCTGCGCGGTCAGGCTCTGGAGCTGCTGCTTGAGCCCCTCGAATCGGCTGCCCAGGATCTGCTGTTCCAGGAGCTTCAGGAGTTCCTGGAACTGGCGCTGGGCCTCCGGATCCATGAACTCATAGTCGGTCAGGGCCTTCACCGCGCCGGCGAAATCGGGCGGCAGTTCATCGAGAAACTGGAGCTTCCGGCGAGCCATCGACTCGACGACCCGGCGCAGATTCGCCGCCTGCTCATCACTCATCGCTCCCCGGTCGGCTGACGCCTCCTGTCTCCGGGGATTCGGATGCATGTCGCTCTCTCGGGATGGCACTGGATCCGGAGTCTGGGGCTGACCGGAATGGGACTGCTTGCCGCTGGCCGCGTCCTCGCGCGGTGCGGCACCAATCTGCTCCAGGCGCTTCTGGATGCCCGCGCGCTCGGTCTGGATCACCGACTCGAGGCGCTTCTTGAGATCATCCATGAGCGAGTCCAGCCGATAGCGGCTGAGCTCGCGCTGCTTGCGTTCGCGAATCTGCTCCAGGAGATCCTGGAGGCCGCGAAGTCGCTGGCCGTCCTGGTTCTGGGCTCCCCAGCGGAACAGGCGGTGGAGCGCGCTCTGCAGATCACCATCGGCGATGAGGTCCTCGGCGAGCGCGTCGAGAACGTCATCCGCCGTAAAGGGAGAGACGTCCTGGGTCCCGTCCCACCGCGAGTAGGTGTACCACATGAGTCACCTTCGATAGCGAGATTTGCCGGCGGTGCGCTCCTTGTTTAGCTTGCGGTTCAGGTGGAGCCCTTCGAGGACGAACTCGATCGCCGAGGCGATCGCGGCCGGGCTGGACTCGGTCCCGAGCTGGCGCACCGCTCCCCGGAGTTCCGGCAGCTCACCGAGCAGGCGGACGTAGCGCTCGGAAGGCATACTATCTCCGATCTCGACCGTGAAGCCGCGCTCGAAACGGTTGATCAGCGGTTCGAACTCGGCAACGCTGAAGTAGCGATTGAAGACATTGAGAACGGCGCCCTGGACCAGCTTCTCGACGATGCGATCCTCTCGCGCGTCGCCGATAGTCTCCAGCTCGATCTTGCCCTGGGTCGAGGGGATGAGCGCGACCAGGTCTCCGATGCGCGGCGCGACCTCCTGCTCGCCCAGCCGAATTGCCCGACGGAGGGCGCTGCTGAGGAGATTCTCATAGTTGCAGATCGAGACCCGTGCGCTGACGCCGGAGCGCTGGCTCACATCGGGATTCTTACGGGCGAGGTGGGTTGTCTCGGCAACGATCTCCTTCATGAAGCGGGGCACGATCGTTCGGAATCCTTCATCGGCGAATATCGTGCGCTCCTGCTCCATAATGTCGATCTCATGCTCGATCGTGCGCGGGTAGTGGGTCCGGACCTGGGACCCGAAGCGGTCCTTGAGCGGGGTGATGATCCGACCCCGGTTGGTATAGTCCTCCGGGTTAGCACTGGCGACGACGTATAAGTCAAGCGGGAGCCGGATCTTGTAGCCGCGGATCTGGACATCCCGCTCTTCCATAATGTTCAGCAGGCCGACCTGAATCCGCTCGCCGAGATCGGGGAGCTCATTGATGCAGAAGATGCCGCGATTTGTCCGCGGGATCAGCCCGTAGTGGATGGTCAGTTCGTCAGAGAGGTAGCGTCCCTCGGCAACCTTAATGGGATCGACCTCGCCGATGAGGTCGGCGATCGTGATATCTGGAGTGGCGAGCTTCTCGCCATACCGCCGATCGCGCGGAATCCAGGTGATCTCGACGTCATCGCCTTCGGTCTCGACCTTCTCCCGGCAGACCGCACAGATCGGGTGGAAAGGATTGTCGTTGATCTCGCATCCCGCGATCGCCGGAATCACCTCGTCTAGCAGGTTTACCAGGCTGCGGGCAATGCGGGTCTTTGCCTGGCCGCGTTCACCGAGGAGAACGAGGTCGTGGCCAGAGAGGATTGCACTCTCGATCTGGGGAATGACTGTTTCCTCGTAGCCGATGATCCCGGGGAAGATCGTTTCGTTCCGCTGCAGCTTTTTGATGAGGTTATGGCGCATCTCCGCCTTGACGGATCGATCGACATATCCGCTCTCGCGGAGCTGACCGATCGTGCGCGGTAGCGTCATCGCTGTCTCCTGGCTCCTGGCGGGTTCATCGAAGCCCAACCGGCAAGGGCATGGGGTGGCGGCGATGCCCGGTGCGGAGCGTCATTGGTACTGGTTCCTATAATACTCTCCCCGGAGGAGGTGTCAACGTTGGGAAGAGGTGGGCCGACTGGAGGACCCCCCACCGGGGCGACCGGCGACGCGGGCAAATCGGCCCCTCTGGTCTCGGTCGTCATTCCAAATCTCAATGGGCGCGCGATCCTGGGTGAGTGCCTGACCAGTCTCCGCGGCCAGACCTATCCACACTTCGAGGTTATCGTGGTCGATAACGGGTCGAGCGATGGATCCGTGGAGTGGGTGCGGGAAAGGTTTCCAGAGGTCCGGGTTATCGCCTTGCCGACCAATCAGGGATTTGCCGGGGGCTGCAACGCGGGGATTCGGGCGGCGCGCGGCACACTGATCGCGACCCTCAACAACGATGCACGGGCTGAGCCGGCCTGGCTCGCAGAGATGGTTCGCGTGATCGAACAGCCCGGTGTCGGGATGGTCGCATCGAAGATGCTCCGTGCCTCGAATCCTGCATTGATCGACTCGGCGGGCATCTGCGTGGACCGGTTAGGAATTGCCTGGGACCGATGCGCTGGACATCCGGCTGACGAGGCTGACGTCGAGGTCGACGTATTCGGACCATGCGGCGGCGCCGCCCTCTACCGCCGAGCCCTCTTCGAGGATGTGGGGCTGTTCGATGAGGATTTCTTCTGCTATCTCGAGGACGTTGATCTGGCCTGGCGTGCGCTCACAGCAGGCTGGCGGTGCCGCTATGCGCCGCGTGCGCGCGTCTATCACGATCATTCAGCGACCGCAGTGGAAAACTCCCCCTTCAAGCGATATCATCTGGGCCGCAATAAGATCTGGATGATCGCAAAGAATTACCCGTCCCCTGCGGTCTGGTGGCTTCTGCCTGCGATCGCAACGTATGATCTCGCGGGCGCGCTCACGATAGCTGCGGCCGAGCTAGCGCGCGGTGCTCCGATCGGCTCTGCGCTAGCCGGTCTTCGCGGTCGGCTGGACGGACTTCGCGGGTTGCCCCGCGCCGTGCGCAAGCGGCGCGCGTTCCAGGCGGCGCGCCGTCTCTCATCTGCAGGGGCATTTCGCTATCTGGAAGGCCTGGCCTGGCCGTGGCAGGTGGCCCGCCGATTTAGTCTGCCGGATGACCGGTCGGGAGGAACAGGATCATGAGGATCAAGCTCGCGCCATCGATCCTGGCCGCTGATTTCGGGCGCCTGGCCGAGCAGGTCCAGGAGATCGAGCGGGCCGGCGAGGCCGATCAGATACACGTTGATGTCATGGATGGTCTGTTTGTTCCCAATCTCAGTTTCGGGCCAATGATCGTGGCGGCGATCCGCCAGGCCACGAACTTGCCGCTCGATGTCCATCTGATGATGGTGGACCCGTCTCGCTACTATGATGCATTTGTCGCCAGCGGCGCGAATGCCCTTACGGTTCACGTCGAGGCGTGCCCGCACCTGTATCGGGATCTCGAAGAGATCCGCCGCCGGGGCTGCCGGGCCGGCGTGGCCCTGAACCCAGGTAGCTCTCCCCTCCTGCTCGACTCGGTGCTTGACCTGGCCGATATCATCCTGGTGATGTCGGTAAGCCCGGGCTTCGGCGGGCAGCAGTTCATTCCCTCGAGTGTGGAGAAGATTCGGCGGATCCGCCGGATGCTTGATGACGCCGGCTCCCCGGCCGATCTATCGGTTGATGGCGGCGTCACGCCATCCGTGGCTGGGGAGATCGTCCGGGCGGGGGCGACGGTACTCGTGGCTGGCTCGGCCGTGTTCCACCATCCGAAAGGCGTGGAGGCCGGTCTGCGGGAACTCCGCCTGACCGCGGTGAATGACCCCCGCAAGTAGAGGCATCCCGCGGTCAGGAGCGCATTGCGGTCACCTCGGGCGCAGTTCCGTTGTCGAATCACCACGGATCGGGCCAGGAGCGCCGCACAGTCAGCGATTACGTTCCCGCCGCCACCTTCGCAGTCTTGTGGTAGGTGCGGAGACAGCGCGTGCAAACGGTCAGGCGCCGCGGCGTTCCATCGATCAAGAGCGTGGCGTGCTGGATATTCGGCCGCCAGCGCCGCTTGGTGTGGCGCTGAGAGTGGCTGACGGCATACCCTGCCGCGGGCTTCTTTCCACAGAGATCGCAACGTCGTGCCACGATGAGTCTCCTTCTGCCTGTTCGTGTATCTCACCGTGCCTGGCTGAACGGGCCGCGTATCGGCGCGGCGAATCCTTTGTTATCGGATGTAGAATACCCGGGTTTACTGGCGCGGTGAGACCTGGCTGGCTTCCTCTGGACAATCGGCTTTGCATGATAACACCGGGCCGCAGTCGATGGCAAGGGAGCGAGCGAGGGCGCCGGTCACCTCGAGCCGGATGGAGCCCGTGGAATACGTGACTTTCGCCACGCGCGAGCGATGCGACGGCCCGTGTTTTCGGGTGATGCTTCGCGACGCACTGCGGCTACTTGAGAGCCGTCTGGACGAGCTCAATGCCCTGAATGTCTTCCCTGTTCCAGACGGCGACACCGGAACGAACATGGTTCTGACGCTCCGGGCCGCCGTGGAGGCCGTTGAGGCCGAGCGTGCGGCGGGTATTGGGGCGATCGCGGCGGCCGTGGCCCGGGGCGCGCTCCTTGGCGCACGCGGGAACTCCGGTGTGATCCTCTCCCAGTACCTCCGCGGCATGGCCGGTGTCCTTGCAACTCATGACCTCGCCGACGGGCCCACGCTCGCCCGGGCGCTGATCTCTGCCCGCGATGTCGCTTGCGGCGCGGTGGATGAGCCAGCCGCGGGGACCATCCTGACTGTAGCGGACGACGTGGCGCGCGCTGTGGCTGTGTGTGCGGAGCGAGGAGAGGTTGCGGCCGTGCTAGAGACCGCGGCGGCTGAGGCGATGGCCTCTGTGGAGCGGACGCGAGAACTCCTCCCGATCCTGCGCCGCGCCGGGGTGGTCGATGCCGGGGCACTTGGCCTCGCGACAATCCTGGAGGGCTGGTGGCGCTCGTTCGCCGGGCTTCCTGTGCTCGTGGCGGGCGTCGTGTCGGTCCATCCCCCCGCGCTCCTCCCATGCGACACGGAGGCGGACGGCTTCTGTACTGAGTTCATCATCCGCGGACGGCATCTTGATCTCGTCGCAATCCGCCAGTATCTCAGGCCGCTCGGAAGTTCGGTCCTGGTGGTCGGTGATGAGACTGCGGCACGGGTGCACCTGCACACGGCCCGACCGGACGAGGCCGTGGCGCTGGGGGCGAGGATCGGCACAGTCGAGCGGGTGAAGATCGAAGACATGGCCGAGCAGCATCGGCGCTTCCGGGGGGATCACGACGGGGAATCCGCGGCGTCCTCCTGCGGCCTGGTTGTTGTGGCCTCTGGAATGGGGTTCGCGCGTCTCTTCCGGAGCCTCGGCGCGGTGGCGGTGGTCGATCCGGAGGGCCGGGTGGTCGAGTCCGAGAGCGACCTGGCGGATATTCTCGCCGCATCTCCGATGCGGGAATATGTCCTCCTGGCCGATCGGACGCCCCTTCCCCCATCGGTCGGGTTGCTCCTCGCATCGACCATCTCGCCAGTTGAAACAATCATTGTCGCGCATCCAGTCCGTGCCCTCGCTGCCGCGGTGGCTTTCAATCCGGCGCGATCAGCACGCGAGAACGCTGTCGCTATGAAGCAGGCGGGGTCGTCTGTTGCGACGGCATCCCTGATCCGATCGCGCGGACGATGGGCGGTCCGACTGGAGGATGGATCGGTCCAGGAAGGGGATGACCCGGCCGAGCTTCTCATCGGCGTGCTTCCGCGCCTCGGCGCTGACCACTGCGAGGTCATCACCCTGTACTACGGGGTGGGGCTTGACCCGCAGATGGTGGGTGTACTTGCCGATCGTCTCCGGGCTGTCCTGCCGGGCCGGACTATCGAGGTCGTGGACGGGGGGCAGGACGACTGCGCGGCCTACCTCGCCTGCGAGTGATGCCGCGATGGCTGTCCGCATTGTGACCGATAGTACCAGTGATCTGCCGCCCGCGCTCTGCGAACGTCTCGGGATCGCGGTGGTCCCGCTGAATGTCCACATCGGCGAGCGTGTGTACCGTGACGGCATTGACCTTGACGCAGAGCAGTTCTTCCAGATCCTGGCGGCTCGTCCTGATATCCCGCGAACATCCCAGCCGTCTCCGGCCCTTTTCGCAGAGACCTATCGACAACTGATGGCCGATGGGAGTGCGATCATATCCATTCACATTTCATCGAAGCTCAGCGGCACCGTCCGGTCAGCCTTGCTGGCGCGCGATGGGCTACCGGAGCCCGAGCAGGTAACAGTCATTGACTCGCTCTCGGCCAGCCTGGGACTGGGGCTTCTGGTGCTGGAGGCTGCCGAGCAGGCACGCGCTGGGGCCAGCCGCGAGGCGATCGTATCCTGGATCGAGCGCCGCATCTCCATGGTGCGTATCATGTTTGTCGTGGATACCCTGGAGTACCTCCAGCGCGGAGGGCGGATCGGACGGGCGAGTGCTTTCCTTGGGTCCCTGTTGAGCATTCGGCCAATCCTCAAGCTCGAAGAGGGCGAGGTGCAGCCGGTCGAGCGCGTCCGGACCCGGGCGCGTGCGCTCGATCGGCTGGCCGAGTTCGTCGAGACCTTCCCCCGGATTGATCGTTTGGCCATTCTGCACGGTGGGACGCCCGGTGAGGCCGCCGCCCTCCTGGATCGCGTAGGTGCTCGTTGTCCAGCCGAGCGCGTGCTGGTTGGGCGCTATGGCCCGGTGATCGGTGCCCACGCCGGACCGGGAGGCATCGGCGTTGTCGTGCTCCCCGGTGGGGATGGGTGATTCGAAGAGAGGATGAGCCGAGACGCGATGAGCCTTAACAGCTCGATCGATCTCCTCCGTCGTGTCCTCGATCTCGAGCGGCGGCGAGGGTATACCAACGGTGCTGTGATCGGCGGGCTTGAGCGCTTCCTGGAGCGGTGGTTGGCAGGGCAGCCGGCTGGGGCGCGGGCACGTACCGAGCGGCTCGTCGCACCGTTGGTCGGCTACGCCGCGCGCAGCGTCGATGAGCGACAGGCGGCTATCGAGGAGGTGCTGGCGGCGCTGGACCGTCCTGCTCCGGCGGTCCCGGCGGAGGCTGTTCCAGCGGCGTCCACGCCAGCGGCTGTTCCAGTTCGCCCACGCTCCCGGACGCGAGCGGTATCCCGCCGCCGATCGGATGGGGGCAATGAGGGGGGCGCGGCGGACTCCCTCGAGGCGCCGGTGCTTGCGCTTCGCGGGGTTGGAAGTGCCAACGCGGAGCGTTTGCGTCGCCTCGGGGTTCGGACGATTCGCGATCTTCTCTATCACTTCCCGCGCTACCACCTCGATTATCGAGCGGCGAAGCCAATCCGCGACTTATCGTTCGAGGGGTTCGAGACAGTCCTTGCGACCGTCTGGGATGTCAAGGCAGAACGGAAGGCTGGCGGGCTGATCGTGATTCGCGCGACGCTGGCGGATGCGACCGGTACCGCTGAGGCGGTCTGGATTCGCCGGAAGGACTACATCTCATCAGAGCTGAGGCCCGGCCGGGAGGTCGCCGTTAGCGGTGAGGCCCGGATCGTTGGAGGGCATCCTGTCTTCAAGGATCCGGAATGGGAACCCGTCGCGGGGGCCGAAACCCTGCACACGGGGCGCCTGGTGCCGGTCTATCCTCTCGTTGATGGGCTGAGCGAGCGCTTTCTCCGGCGGTTGATCAAGCAGACCCTGGATCAATACGCATCGCTGGTGCCAGACCCCTTGCCGGCCGCGATTCGCGACGAGTTCGGGCTCCTGGAGCTGCCGGTTGCCCTGATGCAGGCGCATTTCCCGGACAGCGATCGGCTACTGGCAGCGGGAAAGCGGCGTCTGGCCTTTGACGAATGGCTGGTGGTGCAGGTTGGGGTGCTTCGGCGGCGGCGGGCCTGGGAGCTTGGCGATCCAGCCCCTGCGCTGGGTGCGGGGGCTGATCGGGTTCCTCTTTTCCTGGAGAGCCTGCCGTTCCGCCTCACCGGGGCCCAGGAGCGTGCCCTCACCGCGATCCGGGAGCGTATCGAACGGACCCGTCCGATGAGCCTGTTGCTTCAGGGCGACGTGGGCTCGGGGAAGACCGTGGTGGCGGCTGCGGCGATGGTGCAGGCTGCAGCCAGCGGCTATCAGGCGGCCCTGATGGCACCGACTGAGATTCTTGCCGAGCAGCACTATCAGACGCTTCTCCGCCTCCTCGCCCCCATGGGCGATCGTGCTCCGCAGGTCGTCTTGCTGACCGGCTCGGTGAAGGGAACGGAACGGCGCCGCCGCTACCAGGCGATTGCCGAGGGAGCGGCAGAGATCGTGGTCGGCACCCATGCCCTGGTGCAGGAGGGATTGACCTTCTGCCGCCTTGGGCTCGTGGTCATCGACGAGCAGCACCGCTTCGGGGTCCACCAGCGTAGCATCCTCCGGCAGAAAGGGTATAATCCCCATGTCCTGGTGATGTCGGCCACCCCGATCCCTCGCACCCTGGCCCTGACCCTGTACGGCGATCTCGATCTGATCGTTATTGACGAGCTGCCGCCTGGGCGCCAGCGGATTAAAACACGCTGTCTACGCCCGACCGATCGGCCCAGGGCGTATACGTTCGTGCGTCAGCAGGTCGCGGAGGGGCACCAGGCGTTTATCATCTGCCCGCTGGTGGAGGAAAGCGAGCGATTGGAGGCCCGAGCGGCCATCGACGAGTACCAGCGCCTCCAGCGTGAGGTGTTTCCGGATCTTCGTCTGGGCCTTCTCCATGGGCGAATGAAGCCGGCCGAGAAAGAATTGGTCATGCGCCAGTTCCAGCGCCGCGAACTCGATGTGCTCGTATCGACTGCCGTTGTGGAGGTTGGCATCGACGTGCCGAATGCGACGGTTATGCTCATTGAGGGGGCGAATCGATTTGGCCTTGCCCAGCTCCACCAGTTCCGGGGGCGCGTCGGCCGGGGCGAAGCTCCCTCTTACTGTCTGCTCATCGCAGACAGCCCGAGCGAGGTGGCCATCGAGCGGCTGAAGATCCTGGAACGAACGCACGACGGCTTCGACCTGGCCGAGCAGGATCTGCGCCTGCGGGGCCCAGGCGAGTTCCTCGGAACACGGCAGAGCGGGCTTCCGGGCTTCAAGGTTGCACGGTGGGGCGATGGTGAGGTTATCGAGCACGCCCGGCGCGCGGCGGAGTATCTGACGCGCGAGGATCCGGACCTCGAGGCACCAGAGCACTGCCTGATTCGTCGGATGGTGGAACGATTCTGGCAGCAGGATCTCGATCTTAGCTAGCGCTGCCCGTGGCTGTGGATGCCGTTGCCCAATGGAGGGTGTAGCCCGTGGGGAATTTTGGACGCGGCATAGAGAGCGCGGACTATCCGCAGCACGGTGCGGCAGTCAGGGCGGCACGTGATGCGAGTGATCGCCGGGGCGGCACGCGGCCGGCAGCTGATCGGTCCGTCGAGCGCTGTGACGCGGCCGACTTCGGACCGGGCCAAGGCGGCGTTATTCTCGATGCTCGAGTCGCTTCTCACGGAGCGACGGCCGGGGAGCGCCGTGGAGGGCGCCGGGCCAGGTAGCCCTGAGCTCTGGAGGGGCCTGACCGTGCTCGACCTGTACGCCGGGACTGGAGCCCTGGGAATCGAGGCGCTGTCGCGTGGAGCGGCGTGGTGCGATTTTGTCGAGCGCGATGCCACAGCCCGACGCGTGATCGCCCAGAATCTCGCGCTCACCGGCTTCCGAACGCGGGCCCGGGTGTTTGGGATGGATGCCCTGCGCTTCGTCACGGGCGGTGTTGAACCAGCACACCACGCCCCGTATGGGGTGGTCGTTATGGATCCACCGTACCGGGATCCCAGCGTGCGGGAGGTGATCGAGGCTCTTACCACCCGTGGTCTGGTAATGCCGTACGGGCTGGTGGCGGTGGAGCACGCGCACGGTGCAGATCCTGGTGAGATCAGCCAGGATCTCGCCAGGATCCGCGTGCGGCGCCATGGGGATACGGTTCTGACGATCTACCGACGGATGCCGGTCGGTGACGCGGGAGAGATGATTCATCATGACCATGACGGCGGTATATCCGGGGACGTTTGATCCGATTACGATGGGGCACGTTGATATCGCGCGGCGTGCCGCCCAGATCTTCGAGCACGTGATCGTCGCGGTATACGATACGCCCGCCAAGACCCTCGTGTTCGATACGGCAGAGCGCGTGGCCATGGCCGAGAAGGCGCTGGCTGGTGTCGGCAATATCGAGGTGCGGGCCTTTGGGGGCCTCCTGGTGGAGTTTGCCCGCCAGGCGGGCGCCCGGGTGATTGTGCGTGGGCTCCGCGCGGTCTCCGATTATGAGATCGAGACCCAGATGGCCCTTATGAACCGTACGCTGGCGCCGGATGTAGAAGAAGTTTTTCTCGTTGCCAGTCTGCAGTACAGCTTCCTCAGCGCAAGCCTGATCAAGGAGGTTATCAAGCTCGGCGGGACTGTCGAGGGGCTTGTTCCCGATTTTGTCGCCGATGCACTGCGTCAGAAGCTGGCAAAGCAGGAAGAGACGGCACCAGTACCTCGTTGGCTGACGAGCTAGCGGGTAAGGGGGTGAGATCATCGACGTCTTGCAGTTGATTGACCGCCTGGAACAGCTGGTAAGCTCCGGGACGCGGCTTCCACTCTCGTCGCGAACGATCATTGATGAGCAGGAGTTTCTCGACATCATCGACCAGCTCCGGGTCACCGTGCCTGAGGAGATCAAGCAGGCGCGCCGCATGAGCCAGGAACGCGAGCGGGTGATCATGCAGGCCGAGGAAGAGGCGGACAAGATCATCAATGCGGCCCGCGAGCGCGCGAGCCTGATGCTCAGCGAGAACGAGCTGATCCGACGGGCCCAGGAAGAGACTCAACAGATCATCGCCGAGGCCCGGCGGCAGGCCGAGGAGATCCGCCAGGGCGCCGATATGTATGCCCTGGACGTCCTCGGCAATCTCGAGAATGAGCTCACCAAGCTCCTGGCGACAGTTCGGAAGGGGCGCGCAACGCTGGATCGGTCGCTTCACCGGACCCCGGAGAACAGTGGCCATCCGACCGAGTAGGCCAAGACTGGATGGCCGCTTTTGACGGCTGGCGGCCGGGTGCGTATACTCTCATGATCTGGGGTGGGTGCCTCGCGCGGCCGGCCGAGGAGGTTGAGGGATGGTCATCAATGTTGCCCAGTTGCTGAAGGCGCCCGTGGGGACGACCCGGGAGTATGAGATCGATGAGCAGATACCGACCCTGGACGATCGGATCGAGCTCACCCGCTCGGTCACCGGGACGGTGCGGCTCCTGAAGACCAACCGGAGCATCGTGGTGAAAGCGCGGCTGACTACATCCGTCCGACTCGAGTGCAGCCGCTGCCTGGACGTCTTCGTCGCGGATCTGCCGATCCGCTTCGAGGAGGAATATATTCCGACAGTCGATATTGTCACCGGTCTGGCGGCGCGTGTTCCCCACGAGAGCTACGCCTATTTGATCAACGAGAAGCACGAGCTCGACCTGGAGCCTGCTATCCGCGAGTACGGCATCCTGGCGCTGCCCATGAAGCCATTGTGCTCGACGGAGTGCGGCGGCTTGTGCCCGCAGTGCGGTACGAATCTCAATCAACAGAAGTGCACGTGTATCGTCGAGCCAGTAGACCACCGGTTTGCTGTCCTCCGGGCACTCCTCGCATCCGAGGAGGAGCACGGGGAGTAATCGTCGTGCCATAGCCCCCCGTATCCGTGTAATTGCCAGCCTGTGGCGGAGGCGTTTGCACGGGATAAGGGGAGGTGTCTGCCCCGGGAGCCGGTTGGGCTGCGGAAGCCGACCGGGACGGTGGGGCCAGAACAGTGCCTGTACATCAGTCAAGATCAAGAGAGGGTTGATCCATGCCACCACTGCCAAAACGGCGTACCTCGCATGCCCGCCAGGGGAAGCGTCGGAGCCATCTCCACGTCGCGGTTCCCCACCTGGTACGGTGTCCGCACTGTGGCAACCCGCGGCCGTCCCACCAGGTCTGCCCCCACTGCGGCACCTATAAGGGGGAGGAGGTCCTGAAGAAGAAGGCCTAGTTGAGGAATGCGTGTAGGACTGCTGTGCCCAGGCCAGGGAAGTCAGCACACCGGCATGGGACGGGCCCTGTGGGAGCGGTTCTCCGCAGTCCGGGCCGTCTTCGCGGAAGCCTCTGATGTGCTTGGCCGCGATGTCAGCCGTTTATGCTTCGAAGGAACGGACGCGGAGCTGAGGGCGACCGATACCACCCAGCCGCTGCTGTACGTCGTCGGTTACGCCAGCTGGCAGGCACTGCGCGAGGTTCTAGACGATCGGATCGAGTTGGCGGTTGCAGCGGGACACAGCCTGGGTGAGTATACAGCTCTGGCGGTGGCCGGGGCGCTGGGCTTTGCGGACGGCCTTCGCCTGGTTGCGGCGAGAGGGCGTCTGATGCAGCAGGCCGGTACAGAGATGCCCGGTATCATGCTGGCGATCCTGGGGCTTGAGCTGTCGGTCGTGGAGGATCTCTGCCGCCAGGTAACTGAGTGCGGCGACCGGTCAGGGGTTGTAGTCGTCGCGAACGATAATGCGCCGGGCCAGATTGTGGTCAGCGGTATGCCGAATGCGGTCGAGCGGGTGGGAGCACTCGCACTCGAGCGGGGCGCGCGGCGTCTGGTCCCTCTCGCGACGAGCGGCGCTTTCCATTCGCCGCTTATGGAATCGGCTCGGCGAGAGCTCGCGCGGGTGATTGATGAGGTCGCAATCCACCGTGCAGTCTGCCCGGTCGTCGCCAACTGTTCCGCGAGGGCGATTCAGGAGCCGGCGGAGATCCGTGCAGAGCTGGTTGATCAGCTGTGCGGGCGCGTCCGCTGGACGGAGAGCGTGCGGCGGCTGGTTGACTTCGGGCCCGATCTGCTGATCGAGCTTGCCCCGGGGCGGGTTCTGAGTGGGCTGGTCCGGCGCATCGTGCCCGCGCCGCGCGTGTTTCCCATGGAGGATGAGGAAACGGTCGATGTCCTGGTGCAGATGCCGTGAGCGAGAGAGACGCGGGCCTGTCACCGCGTCGGCGGCGCCAGGCCCGGATCGTCGCCATGCAGTCGCTGTTTGAGGCGGATCTGGTCGGCCATGATCCCTTGGCCGTCCTGGAGCGGAACCTGGCGGAAGGGGAGGCCGGCGAGGTGGATGCCGCATATGCTCGGCAGCTCGTGACGGGTGTCGTCGAGCATCGAGCTGAGATCGACCGCATCCTGTCCCAGGCCGCTCCGCTGTGGCCGCTGGAGCAGATGCCGCCGGTGGACAAGAATGTCCTTCGCCTTGCAATCTATGAGCTTTTGTTTGATAATAGGCGCGTGCCAATGAAGGCCGCAATCAACGAGGCTGTGGAAATCGCCAAGATCTTCGGGAGTGACAGCTCCAGCCGCTTCGTCAATGGCGTCCTCGGGACGGTGGCGGCTGGTCGAGGGCAGCAGGCCTAGCGATCGCCATAGGCGAATCGCGCCGAACTCCGAATAGCAGCGAAGAGAAAACCCGTTCTTCCCAGGAGTCCAGGCAGGGGTGACAGGATGTCGTCTGACGAAGTCTTCGCAAAAGTGAAGAAGATCATCGTGGAGCAGCTGGGCGTTGACGAGGACCAGGTGCAGGCGTCCGCAGCGTTCGTTGAGGATCTCAACGCCGACTCGTTGGATCTGGTCGAGCTTATCATGTCGTTGGAGGAAGAGTTTGGCATGGAGATCTCCGACGACGCTGCCGCCAAGATCCACACGGTGCAGGACGCGGTCGACTATATTACTGAGCACCAGCTCTAAGCGGTCCTGCCCAGGCGGGCGTA
>JADGGD010000327.1 GCA_019690095.1 Chloroflexota bacterium | reverse complement strand
GGCGGAAAGGCCTCGATCAGCTCGGCTTCGCTCGCACCGCGGTCGCGTCGCTCCTCAAGGTCGCGGAGGACCTGATCGAAGCCCATGCGGGCGAAATGCCCGCGATAGCCGAGCTGCTTATTGGTGCCCGGGCGCGCAAGGGCATAGCCGAGGACTGCCCGGGTCAGGGCCCTGCGGGCGGCTTCGACATCCTCATCCACGCAGACCCGGATATACTCAGCGATCCGCACTGCCGATGGATCGCGTCCGGTCCGGCGCGCCCCCTCTGCCACGATCTGGCGACTCCATGCGACCTGGCCTGGCGAGCACCAGTTCAGGAGCACCCCATCCGCCGCTTCGCCCGCCAGGTCCAGCATCCGGGGCCCGAGTGCGCCGAGATAGACCGGTACCGGCGGGGGCTGAAATCCCAGCCGTGCGCCGTGAAGCGTCACCGCGGCACCAACGTAATCAACAGCTTCCCCGGCTAACAGGCGACGAACGGTCAGGAGATAGTCACGCATCAGCGGAAGCGGTGCAATGTCCGGCAGACCTAACCGACGGCGATAGCCCGGCTCGTGGACTCCTCCGGAGCCAATGCCGAGGATGAAGCGGCCGCCCGTCAGCTCGCCCACCGTCCCGGCGCTTGCTGCCAGCTGGACCGGCGTCCAGAGGGGAACTGGAACCACACTGATGCCCGTGAACAATCCGTCGGGCACGACCTCTCGGCTCGCCATCCACCACTGGGCACAGATCTGGAAGGCATCCTGGGCAAGACCAGCCGGCGTCCAGAGGCTGGTATAGCCGAGCCGAGCCGCCTCTCGCGCGAGCGCACGATGCTGATCGAAATTGAGGCCGAGGGTCGCGTCCAGGCCAACTCCGACATCCATAGTATCCTGCCGTTCCACGGGTGGTATCCGGGGCCATCTTAGCGGATGCCCCACCTCCTGTACAGGCCAATCTAACCGACACGGAAATGGCCTGGTAGGTAGTCTGTTGATGGAGCAAAGGGGTGGCTCGCGTATAATTGAGAACCAGGAAGCGGCTGGAGGGATCTGGTCCGGCGCGGGATGCTCGTCACGCCAGCCGACACGCCATCAAAAGCGGTCCTGACACGCAAAATCGGTCCTTCACGGGAGAGCGCCTCGTGCTACCGCTGCAAGACAGCCCGCGAACCCGGCTGTCCCCGACCGTTAATCTCACGTTGATCGGCGTCAATGTCCTTGTCTTCCTCTACGAGCTGGGTCTCGGACGGGACCTCGACCCGTTCATCGAGCGCTGGGGAGTCGTTCCGGCACGCATATCTGCCGCCCTGGCTGGCGCGCCGGGAGCAACACCCGCCCTGATTACGCTGGTCACGGCAATGTTTCTCCACGGCGGCTGGCTCCACCTCGGCGGCAACATGCTCTTTCTGTGGATCTTCGGCGATAACGTTGAGGACCGTCTCGGCCACCTGCGGTACGTGCTCTTCTACCTGGTGTGCGGCGTCATCGCTAACCTCGCCCAGGTACTGGTCGCACCCGACTCGACTGTTCCGGCCATTGGGGCGAGCGGGGCGATCGCCGGCGTTCTCGGCGCATACGTGATCACCTACCCCGGCGCCACGGTCTCGGTTGTTCTTCCCCTGTTCTTCCTCTTCACCATCATCGACGTACCTGCGCTGATCGTGATTGGTCTCTGGTTCATCAGCCAATTTTTCAACGGCATTGCCTCGCTCGGTGCCCCAAGCCTGGAAGCGGGAGGGGTCGCCTGGTGGGCCCACATCGGGGGATTCATCGCGGGCATGGTGCTGATGACCCTGATGCCCAAGCCGGTCCAGGCCCCACGCGACCTGTGGTCGGTCAGCCTTGAACGACGAGCGAAGGAAGAGACCGGCCTGATCGGGGTTGCCATGGGGGTTGTCTCGACAATCAGCGATCTCGTGCAGGTAGTCATTGTGCTGCGGATGATTATCGTCTTCGTCGGCTATCGCCTCATGAGCCAGCTCATTCCGCTGGTGAACGACCTCCTGATCGTCACAACCCCGCTGGTCCGCCCATTCGCCAGGTTCGTTGGAGTACTCCGGATCGGCGGACATCCAATCGAGCTGTACAGTCTCCTCGCCCTGTGTGCCTACTACCTGATCGGCGCTGCCCTGGTGTGGATGATCGCCGCGCTCGCCTACCGTCCGTCGCGACGGTACGGGCGCCGGTACGGTCCGCTGGACCTCTATTGAATACCTTACCGGTACTGATCACTGGCGGAAGACCAGACCATAGAGGCACGGGTTGAAAACAGCATCAGCCCGGGCCTACCCGCGGTTGATCCTGCACACGGCCGTCCAGCCCTACGTCGGGGGCATTCGTCTTCCTGCACCTGGGCGGCGTCGAGCCAGGTTCTGGGCCAATCCAGCTGACGAGCCAGTCAGCCTGTGAATCGGAGCCGCCCGCTTGCTCAGGCTCAGGTCCGCCGTGAGTCGGGAGAGAGTAAGCAATGCGCTTGACAGGGGCATAGGGGCATCGGCTCACCCCCGCTTTTGGGTCCCGTCCTGGAGCGGAACCGACCCGCCCGAACCCGACCGGGCCTGTCCCTGCACGGGGGACCGGAT
>JADGGD010000326.1 GCA_019690095.1 Chloroflexota bacterium | reverse complement strand
CTCTCCATCAGTGTGTGGATGACCTTGGCGACGGTGCTCACGCTGCCGCTGAGCCTGCTCGTGGTGCGGTCCATCGCGGCGAGATCGCAGCGGTACTTCGTCGCGCAGCAACGGACGCTCGGGGCGTTGAACGCGCACGTCGAAGAGATGTACACCGGCCATCCCATCGTGAAGGCGTTCGGCCACGAAGAGGCGTCCATCGCCCGTTTCAAGGAGATCAACGACGAACTGTACGAAGCCGGGTGGAAGGCGCAGTTCGTCTCCGGCATCATCATGCCGTTGATGAACTCCATCGGCAACCTCGGATACGTGTTGGTCAGCGTGATCGGCGGCATCCTCGTGACCAAGCGCGCCATCCAAATCGGCGACGTCCAGGCGTTCATCCAGTACGCCCGCCAGTTCACGCAGCCCATCACCCAGATCTCGAGCATCGCCAACATCATTCAGTCGACCATCGCTTCGGCGGAGCGGGTGTTTGAGCTGCTCGACGAACCGGAGGAGACGCCCGATCCGGCGGCGGGTCCCGCCCTGCGTCCGGTGCGGGGAGAGGTGCGGTTCGAACATGTCCATTTCAGTTATCAACCGGACGTGCCGCTCATCCGCGACCTGAATCTCGTGGCCGAACCTGGGCAGACCATCGCCATCGTCGGTCCGACGGGCGCCGGCAAGACGACGCTCATCAACCTGTTGATGCGCTTCTACGAGGTGGACAGCGGCCGTATCACCATCGACGGGATCGACATCCGCCAGGTGCCGCGGGGGGAGTTGCGCAGCCTGTTCGGCATGGTGCTGCAGGACACGTGGCTGTTCCACGCCACCATCCGCGAGAACATCGCCTACGGCCGTCCCGGCGCGCGCGAGGAGGAGATCATCGCCGCGGCGGTGGCGGCGCACGCGGACCACTTCATCCGCACGCTGCCGGACGGGTACGACACGGTGCTCAATGAAGAGGCGTCGAACATCTCGCAGGGGCAAAAGCAGCTCTTGACCATCGCGCGGGCGTTCCTCGCGGATCCGGCCATCCTCATCCTCGACGAAGCGACGAGCAATGTCGACTCGCGGACGGAGGTGCACATCCAACGGGCGATGAAGCGGCTGATGCAAGGGCGCACCAGCTTCATCATCGCGCACCGGTTGTCGACCATCCAGGATGCCGACCTCATCCTCGTCATGAACCACGGCACGGTGGTGGAACAGGGGACACACCAGGAACTGCTGCAACGCGGCGGGTTCTACGCCGAGCTGTACCAGAGCCAGTTCGCGGGGGCGGCGGTGTGAGCGCACGCGGACATGAGCGGCTGCGCTGCTGTGCGCGCGGCCATGTAAGCCGGTGCGAGCGCGCGCGACGGCGTGCGCGCGGCGCGGCGGGGACCCGGTCAAGAAGCGCGGATCACCCGGCGCGCCAGCCACGGACCGAGCAGGATGATGCTGAACAGGCGCACGGTCTGCAGCGAGACGACGAGGGCGATGTTGGCGCCGCCGCTGAGCGCCGTGAGCGAGACCGAATCGAGGCCGCCCGGGCTGGTCGCCAGCAGACAGGTGAGCAGCCCGTCACCGGTGAGGCGGTCCAAAGCCCACCCCAGCCAGCCGCACACCGCAATCAGCGCCAGGGTGGACGCGGCCATGCGCGGCAGCAGCATGCCGGCGTGCCGCAGCGATGCCCTGTCGAACAAGAGCCCCACGTACATGCCGATCACGATGTACGCTGCGGCCGCCATGAAGCTTGGCGTCGTCACGGGCAAGCCGAGGGCATGGGCGACGGTGCTGCCGACGATGCTGCCAAGGAGCGCTCCGGCCGGGATGCGCAGCCGGATGCCGGCGTACGAGCCGATGGCGCCTGCGGTGAGGGAAAGCAGCGCATCGTACCACGGGATGCGGGAGGCGGCGGCAGGCCACAGGACGTGTGCGTGCGAGACAGGCGCGAGCAGACGGGTGGTGAGGGAGGCCGAGAGGACCACCAAGATCAGCCGCACGTACTGCATCACGGCCACCAGTTTCGCGTCCGCACCCAGGTCGGCGCCCATCGCCACCATGCCGGACGCGCCGCCCGGCAACGCGCCAAGGACGGCGGTGGCGCGATCGATCCCGGCGGCGCGGCTGAACCAAACGCCGATGAGCAGGCTCACCGTGAGGGTACCCAAGCTGACCATCAGCGCGGCGTACCAGTGGTGCAGCAGCAAGGGCAGGTCGGACGGACGAAACATCCCGGAAATCACGACGCCCACCACGGACTGGGCCGCGGCGAACACCGGGCGCGGCATCCGCAACCGCCACGAGCTCGACACCGCGAAGGCGATGGATATCCACATCGGACCCACCATCCACCCGGCCGGCACGCCGGCGTGGTCCGCCAACCAACCTCCGGCGAAGGAAAGGCCCGACACCAAGCCCCACCGCGTCAAGCGGCGGATGCGGATGTCGGGCGTGTGTCGGGCCACGGACGATGGTTGCCCAGGGTCAGGCAAGGTGCCTGTGGATGCGTGGTCTTGCGGTTTGCGTGGGTTCACTTGGCTGCCCTCCCTGTGCCCGCGGCAGGTGGTTCCAACCTGCCGCGGTCCACAGGGACCTCTATACGCCAATTCTCTTAATCACAAGAGCCGCAGC
>JADGGD010000325.1 GCA_019690095.1 Chloroflexota bacterium | reverse complement strand
CCCCGGTCTGGCTCGGGAGACCGTTATCCCGACGGCAGACTGGCTCCCCTTCCTTGAGGCCCTGCACGGACGCCTCGACGGGCCGATCCCCGCGCCAAACGGGCCTGGCGGCCTGCTCGATCTCTCCTTCCCGGCCGCCGATGTCCGCACGGTGCTGGTCGTCGATAACAATACCGACTTCATCAGCCTGATCCAGCGCTATCTGGCTGGTACGGGATGGGAAGCGGTCGGCGTCTCGAGTGTGGATCAGGCCCTCGCGTTCGCGCGTCAGCAGTGCCCCGCGGCGATCGTGCTCGACATCGTCATCCCCGGCCGCGACGGCTGGGATCTGCTCGTGGATCTGAAGACCACCCCCGCAACCCAGGATATCCCGGTCATTGTCTGCTCTGTCCTGGCCGAGCCTGAGGTCGCTGCCACCCTCGGTGCCGCGGCCTACCTGCGCAAGCCGATCAGCCAGGACCAGCTCCTGACCGCGCTGTCTGGCCTTCCCTCACCCGCCGCCACGGCCGTCTGACGGCGGAACGGCCGACCGATCGAGGTAGGCGCGGGGCGGCCGCAGGGCGCCCAGTAGCCCTTCGACCATGCCGAGGATCTCCTCTTGCTGGAAGCCCTCCGGCTTGTGCAGGACTAGGGGCCCCCGCAGCGCCATCTGCCCCTCGCTGGGCTCGTGCGCCGAGATGACGATGACCGGGATGGCGGCCGCTGCGGGATCCCGTGCCATGGCCGCAAGCACATCGTTGCCACTGCCGTCCGGCATCACCAGGTCGAGGAGCACCAGGTCCGGCGGCTCACTCGCCAGCTGGGCGAGCGCCTCGCGGCCGCTCCGGGCTGCGGTCACCCGCTCGATCTCCCCCCGGCCGATCCAGTGCAGGTAGCGGGTGATCAGGCGCACAAAGCGCGGATCATCATCGACGATGAGCACGCGGTGGATTGGCCGGCCCAGCCGCGTGATCACCTCGCGCAGCTCGGTTCGGGTAATCGGCTTCACCAGATAGGCGGCAACGCCGAGCATCGCCGCCAGCCGGGCGCCGTGGGGAACCGGCAGACAGATGACCGGCACCGGCGGCTCGATTGCCAGCGGCCCCGCATCCCCCTCGGCATCGGCGAGGATTGCGGTTGCCCGCACCTCTACTGCCAGACGGGCCGCGTCGGCCAGGTCCGGCGCCGTCAGGACGCGGTAGCCGCGCAGGTGGTGCTCCAGAAACTGGGCGAGCCGCCGATCGTCCACGGCCAGTACCAGGATGCGCTCGGGCCGTCCCGCCAGGCCGGGCATCCGCAGGGGATGCCAGGTCTCGGCCTCGGCACTCCCCTCCGCGGGCGCGATCGGCAGGGTGAACCAGAAGGTCGTCCCCACACCGAGGGTGCTCTCAACCCCCATCTCGCCGCCGTGGAGTTCGATCAATCGCTTGCTCAGGGGAAGGCCGAGCCCGATGCCGCCCAGGCGGTGCCGCCGCGGCGCCTCGCCGCTCTCGACGTGGTAGAACTCCTCGAAGATCCGATCAAGGTCGGACGGCGCGATCCCCTGACCGGTATCGGCGACGGTGACCAGAATGAACCGTCCCTGCGGAACCGCCGAGATCGTGATCCCGCCCCGCTGGGTGAAGCGGGCGGCGTTGGTCAGGAGGTTGAGCAGAACCTGCCGGATCCGCAGACGGTCAACGGTCAGGATCGGCAGGTCGGCCGGTACCCGCACCTCCAGTGTCAGCCCCTTCGCCGCGACGTATTCTCGCACGATCCCACAGGCATCCTCGATCACCTCGGCGAGGTCCACCGGCTCCCGGGCGAGGGCCAGGCGGCCAATCCCCACCCGGGCGAGATCGAGCACGTCCTCGGTCAGGGTGAGGAGGTGCCGGGCGCTCCGGTAGATAGCGTTCAGGTCGCCCCGGTAGGGCGCGGGCAGGGGCACACCGTAGCTCTCCGGGGAGGTCAGGATCATTTCGCTGAAGCCCACGATGAGGTTGAGCGGCGTCCGCAGCTCGTGGCTGATATTGGTCACAAACTCGGACTTCGAGCGCTCGGCAACCTCGGCGGCCCGCCAGGCCAGCTCAAGCGCGGCGTTCGCCCGCTCGAGCCGGTAGTAGGCGTTGTCAAGCTGTTTCAGGGCGCGGTACAGCTCGGCACGGTGGCCCCGCGCCTCCTCGGCGCTCTTCAGCGCCCGCGCGTAACTGTCCAGCGCCCACTTCACCGCGATCACCAGGTCGCGCCCGAGGGCCCAGGCGACGATCACCGCGATCGCCTCGCCAATCCCGACCAGGACGATCTCGGCGGGGGCGAGAAAGCCCAGGAAGCCAGCCTGGTGGAGCAGGATCAGGAGCGCAACCGACGCGGCGCCGATGACCAGACCAGCCAGCGGCTGGAGGAGCGCGGTCGCCGCGAGGGTGAGGAGCGGGTAGAGGCGAAGCGGTACGGCCGTCTGGAGCACGCCGCTGACGAGTGCGAGAATCAGCGCTGACACCCCGAGGAATAACTCGATCGCCCGGCTGACCCGACGAGCGACGAGCAGATAGCTGCCGGCCAGGTACCCGAGAACGATCGGGAAGCACAGCCAGTAGGGCAGGACGTCTGGTTTGTCCGGCAGGGTGCTGAAGGCAGTGAGGGTCCCCAGATGC
>JADGGD010000324.1 GCA_019690095.1 Chloroflexota bacterium | reverse complement strand
TCTTCGACCCGCTGCTCGGGATCGCGTTACCGTCCGATCGAAAACCATGCCGCGCCATCCACTCACTCTTTCCAGGGCGTTAGTCTCTCAGGCTGCTAGTGGACGTTCTTGGGTTCCCGGGTGAGCTCCGCGGCCAGAGCCACTTGGTCCTCGAAGACCATGACCTGCCCGTTACACCCATGGGAGAACATGTTCGCCGCGTCGCAGGCCGCGGCGGTCCGAGCCATCCTTCCGTTACGCTGTCATGACTCTATATCCGTCTCGTCGACGGGGTTGCGGATCACCTAGGCCAGGTGGTCTTCGCACAGCAAAGTCTGGAGGCGGCGCGGCAGCAGCCACATCTGCTCGCGATCGAGGCGGTAGAAGATCTAGCGGGCGGATCCTTAACTAAATCCAGGAAGCCACTTCCCTCTTTAGAGAGAACATACCTTCGTTCCAGCCACCCATCGACCCCTTCGGACGGCCCCACCTGCTCGTTGCTACCTACCCGTGGCACAAATGCGGACAAACCGTCCAATAGACGATCTCCACCAAAGCATCAGACTGGAATTTGCTCGCTGCGCTTAGCCCGCGCCAATCGCCGTAGCCTCTCCGCCTCGTTCACGCACCCAAATGCCTCGTTGACCCTGGCTAACATCTCAAGCGCCAGGAACGAGCCCGTCCCCACCGTGTGTTCATATCGTGGCGGCGAATCGCCCTTCGCAACCGCCATGGCAAGGTCGGCAGCAGCCTCTAGCAGGCGACCGCTCCTGGCCTTAGCTGCCGCCCGCAGGTAGATAAGGTCAGTATAGTCAGCATAGACTGGGATCCATCGGTCGAGTAGCTTGACCTCTTCCTCATCTCTTCCAAGTCGTTCATAACAAGAGGCCAATGTCCTTACGAACGCCGGATGATTTGACCGATCCGTCCTGTGCATGATCGATTCGAGAAGTTTCGCGGCTTTATCGAACTTGCCAATCAGAGCCCACTCTTTGGCAAGCTGATACGTCAGGTATGCACTTGGATCGCCAGATTGCGCAATGGCCGCCTCCAGGAGTGACCTGTTGCGCTCTCGCTTGTTCTTCCTGGCAATCTCAGCATCCGTGTACCCTTTGTGAATCAACCGTATCCCGCTCTGAGGCATATCTTCCTCGCTCCGGAAGACCCACGGAGCCACTTGCTCGTGAATCCGCCCGACATATAGAAGGCCTTTGCGGTTGCGAAAAAGGCGCAGGACCTCTCCTTCCTGTACACCGGTCTCAGTAAACGAAGCAGAGATCACTCGGTATCCAAGCGGTTTGGGTTCGCGCCTTCTCTCAATGGCTTGCACAGCGGGTATGCTTGATGGGTCAAGTTCTTCGTCGCCGTCTAGAACAAGGATCCAGGAGTGCTTGGCGTACCGCAGAGAGGCGTTGCGCGCCGCCGAGAAATCCCCATTCCAAGGGTGTTCATGCACCTCGGCGCCGAGGTCTTTGGCGATGTCTACGGTTCTGTCCGTCGACCCTGTATCCACAACAACGATCTGATTAGCAACAGGCTTCACGCTCTCGAGCGCGCGGCCTATGTTTGGTTCCTCATTCTTAGTGATCATGCAGACGGTGAGCCCCATGACCCGTTACCTCCAGAGGGGGGCGCGGATGGTCGCGCCCCCCCATCAGTCGTTAGCCGAGGAGCTTGAGTACGGCCGCCGGCACTTGGTTCGCCTGTGCGAGGGCCGCGACTCCAGCCTGCTGGAGGATCTGGTCCCGGGTGAACTGCGCCATGGCAGATGCCATATCTACATCCATGATCTGGGCCTTGGCGGATGTCAGGTTCTGATAGGCGGTAGATAGGTTGGCAATGGTGTGCTGCAACCTGTTTTGAATGGCGCCGAATTGTGCTTGGTATGCGGAGACCTTTTGGATCGCAGTGTTAATGAAATCGACCACTGACGCTGCGGTGGTTGTGCTATCGAGCATGGTCATGTCGATGGCGGAGAGCGTCGAGGTGCCGACGGTGACGGTGGTAACAGCGGTGCCGAGTTCGGTCCAGTTGAAGACGGAGGACGAGTTGCTTACGTCTGCCAGGCTGGCGGTGAGCATGTCGGGACCGGAGGCGGTTGGGCCGATGGCGAAGGTTACCGTGGATGTGGGCGAATTGAGTAGGTTCACCCCGTTAAAGGTGGTGGACTGCGCGATGTGGTCGATCTCCTGGAAAAGCTGGTTGACCTCCTGCTGGATCTGCTGCCGATCGCCGCTCTGCAGCGTCCCGTTCGAGGCTTCCACCGCCAGCTCGTTGAGGCGCTGAAGGATGGACGTGACTTCCTGTAACGCCCCGGAAGCCGTCTGGATCAGGCTGATGCCGTCCTGGGCGTTCCGCTTTGCCTGGTCATACCCGTTGATTTGGGCCTCCATCTTCTGCGCGATGGCCAAGCCCGCCGCGTCGTCGGCGGCGGAGTTGATGCGCAGGCCCGAGGAGAGCTGCTGGAGGACCTTCTGCAGGTCGTTCTGGGTGTTCTGGAGGTTCTGCGCCGCGAAGAGCGACATCAGGTTGTCGTTGATGATCATCCGGCTCTTACCTCCTCATGAGGTGGATGCGGGCGTCCTTGCCCGCCGGCCGGGGGTGGTGCGGGGCGGCGCTCCGGGTCGCCCGGGGC
>JADGGD010000323.1 GCA_019690095.1 Chloroflexota bacterium | reverse complement strand
TACGCGTGGAACTGGGGGGTCCTGTGTACCGCCTTCGCGTCTCGGAGGTTCGGGATCTCCCTGGGTGGCGTGAACTGCTGGACACCCCTGTAGCACGGGTTCGGCAGTCTCGTGCAACGCTGGAACGCACTCGCTCCTTATCCCATGCCGGACCTGCCAGAGGTTTGGGACCGCCTGCCCGTCACGCGCCATCGCTTGACTACGGACGTGGTACGCCACGGCAAATACTCGATCATCGGTTTCACCGGTCTGGTGACATATCTCGTCCCGAGAGAAACCCCGGAGGCGATCCGGGCGCAATTGGCCGTCCTGGCCCGCTTTGCAGAGGTCGCTGGGGTGGGTTACGGCACAACGAAAGGTTTGGGCACGACCGACTTGGTCCATTTGAGATAGGCGTCGTCACCGTGCGTGGATGGGGGAGTTGTGATGGCAACCCTCGGCTGGACTTGGTTGGGCCACCCTTTGGTCGATATGGGATTGGGTGTCATCACCGTGTTTTCTGAGCTGGACCGTCCGGAAGACCTGACGCCTGAACATCTGGAAAGGTTTAAGACGTACGCCTTGGACACGTTCTTCTCCGTTGCCGGGCGCAAGAACAGCATTGTGCTCTTCACTACCAACTTTCCCGCCACCCATCCCTCCATGAACGCTGAAGTCAAGCCGGGCAAGGTCCGCGCCTTGCTCGACCTCCATCTGGAGGCGGGTCGTTCGGACGCGCCACCGTGCACCTTCTGCGGGGCTCCCAGTGCCACGTATGAGGGAAAACCCATTGGCGTGAGGGATCGCATCCCTCTGTTCCCAGGTCAGGAGATCGTGAATTTTTACCCTTATGGCCGTTTGGGCATTCCAGTCTGCGGCCGTTGCCTGTTGTGCGTGCTGGCCCTCGTGGTCGGCGCACCGCTGGTGAGCGGGCGTGTCATGGTGCTGGAGGCGGAACGGCCGGAACTCCTTCTGGAACTGTTGCGCTGGTGGTTGCCCATGCTCAGAGAGCGCATCCATCTCTCCCAGGCTTCGGGGAAGGACCCTGATACGCTGGGGCGGCCGCTCAGCAACGTGGTGCACGCGCTGGTGCAGATTCAGGATCGCATTCCTCAGGATCACCCCGGAGACCTGACCGTCTATCACCTGAGCAACAGCGGGCAGGGAGCGGATTTCCAGTTGTACCGTGTTCCGTCAGCCACGGTGGGATTGGTGGCGGCTGCGCAGCGAGCGGCGCTGAGACCGGCCTGGGTCCTGCTCAGCCGGCGGGGCAGGGATCCTAAGTCCCCAGACATTCACCCGCGCTGGACCGGCCGTAATTCCTTCTATGAGTGCATCGCGCAGTTGCCGACCTCCTTTAGTGATTTGGTCCGCCGTCACCTGATACCGGCTGCAGCGCCCGGAGCACGTGAGCCGGGCGTCCGGATTTGGCCCCTTGCGGAAGCGGTCTTGCGGGAGGTGATGAACATGGAAAGCCAGCGCGTGGAAGCGGCACGGCGCATCGCGGACCAGCTCGCCATGGAGATCATGGACAGCGGGGACCGACGTCTTCTCGATCGCCTCTACCGGGCGCGCACGTACTCGGAGGTCCGCCGGCTGCTGATTATGGCCTCGTTCGGAAGCGTACGCCGAGGGAATGCTCCGGTTGCCTCGTTCCAAGACTTCGTCAGCGTCTTCGAGGAAGCGGACGACGTACCGCGACTGGACTGGCGCCTGTCGTGGGATCTGATTCTCATTCGGCTGCTGGACCAACTGGCCGCGTCGGATTGGTTCAGCCGTTATGGAGCACCGGACCTTCGGGACGACGAAGATTCGGATGAAGAGGAAGGGGCGTAGTCACGATGGCCTTTCTGACTGGGGTCTTGTTCATCGATGCACCGGCGTCCGCCCTGAACAACGCGGGCATGGACGCCGGCGCACGGACGGACAATGCGACGGCGGTCAAGACGGTGCGTACGCGCGAAGGCGTCTTTCCGTATGTGTCCGCCCAGGCATTCCGGTACTGGCTTCGGACCACTCTGGAGAAGGAAATTGCAGGGTGGAGGTCTGCGCCCATCCGGCGGGAGGGCAAGGTGGCCTACACGGACGGCGATCCCATTGAATGGTGGGACGATGACCTGTTTGGGTACATGCGCGCGCCGTCCAAGAAGAAAAACCGCGGGGAAGACTCGGAGGACAGCTTATCCGTGGCCACCGCGGAAATTACGCGCGTCTCGCCGTTTCGTGTCAGCACGTTGGTGTCCGTCGCGCCCGTCGTGCCTACGCAGGATTTCGGCACCATGAGCCGTCATGAGGGGGATCCCGTCCCGCATGAGCACCAGTTCTACCGCACCATCTTCAAGGGGATGTTCTCTCTAGATCTGGGCCGCGTGGGCACATTCACCTACATCAAACGAAGCGGGTTCCTGAATTTGGATGAGGTCCGTGTCGAAAAGGCGCGCGAACGCGGCCTGGAGCACCTGGAAGAGGAAAAGGCGTACCGCCTTCCCTTGCAGGAGCGGATTCAACGCGTGACGGCGCTGCTCGAGGGGCTGGGCCGCCTTTCCGGCGGTGCCAAACAGGCCATTCACTATACCGATGTCGCCCCGGTGGTGCTTATCGGCGCAGTCATTCAGGGAGCCAATAACCCCCTGAACTATCT
>JADGGD010000322.1 GCA_019690095.1 Chloroflexota bacterium | reverse complement strand
CGCGCCCGGGGGGGGGGGCGGCCCCCCCCGCCCGCCGCTCGAGCTGGCGGTACACGTGGGCAACCGCCAGATTTATCGTCGGCATCGCCACCAGCAGGCCAACAATCAGCACCAGCGCCCCGACCAGCCAGACGAGCACCAGCAGGAGGTCGAACCCCAGCAGGCGGAGCTTCACCCCGCGGGTCAGGTCCCCGCTCTGCGCCAGCGCCGCCAGCGGCCCTATGCCCCGATCGACGACGAGGTAGGGCGCAAACTGGAACCGGAGCCCCAGGTAAATCCCCGGAATCACCAGCAGGACCAGCCCGATGCTGATGATGATCCCCGCCAGGAGGCTCACCGCCAGATACGGGAAGAAGACCGACGCGCGGGCAAACAGATCCCCCAGGCGCGCCGGCTGCTGATCCACGAACCGGAGCGCAATGTGGATCAGCCCGATGCTCATCAGCAGGGAGAGCACCATCCCGACCAGCCGCAGCAGCGTCGAAAGGACAGGGCTGCTGCGCGCGAGCGCACCGGCGACGACACCGGGCACGATCTCCAGCACCCCCACCACGATCATCAGCACGATGAAGAAGCCGAGGTGCGCCCAGGTCGTCTGCCAGCCAAACCCGAGCGCCGCGCGCATCGAGAACGACGGTCCGTTCATCGGCGCCCCTCCCTCCTCCGCCTGCGCACCGGCCCGGCGCCCCGCGGCGACCGGCCGGCCGGCAGCCCGTCAGAAGATCGTTGCGTAGCGAGAGGCCGCAGCCACCAGCTCGCGCCGCTCCGCCTCGGGCATGGGGCGATAGTGCTCTGCCGCCTCCAGGACCAGCGGCAACACCGTCACATCGCCCGCGCTGCACAGCGTCGTAATCGGCTGATCCAGCACGAAGTGGACCGCCCGGCGCACATCGTCCGGATCGGTGAACGGCCGGTACCAGGTGGTGTGGGTGCGCGGCTGATCGCCCCAGGGCTCGCGGGCCACGCTCTTGAGGATGTGGATGCCCACATCGCGGCGCTGGCACTCGGCGAGCAGCGCCTCGTAGTCGCGCCGGTAGTCCGGGCGGGCGTAGAGGATGAAGTTCAGGGGAAACATCACCGTATCGAAGTCGAAGCGGCGCAGCGCCTCCAGATGGGTTGCCGGCGCCTGGTGGCCGTGACCGGTGATCCCGAGCCAGCGGACCAGCCCTTCCTCGCGCGCCGCGATCAGTGCCTCAAGTGCCCCGCCGGGGGCCGTGCAGCGGTCGAGCTCCTCGATCGTCCCCACAGCGTGGAGCTGGTACAGATCGAAGGAATCCACCCGCAGACGCTCCAGGGAGCGGAGCAGTTCCTCCCGGGCCGCGGCGCGAGTGCGCTGCTGGGTCTTACAGCCGAGGAAGATCTGGGGCCGGATCCGCTCCATCCAGGGGCCGAGCCGCAGTTCGGCCTCACCGTACGAGGGAGCCACGTCGAAGTGATTGACGCCGTAGCGGAGCGCCGTCTCGATCGCCCGATCGGCGACCTCCTGGGAGACGTGCCCGATGCCAGCCGCGCCGAAGGTCACCACGCTGCTGAGATGGCCGGTCCGCCCGAGCCGACGACGTTCCATTGCGCTCTGCCCTCCGCCAAGAGTGGCCCTATCATACCACGCGGGCAGACCGCCTGCCTATCACCCCGACCGCCCGTCCAGGACCCGCGGCGGCTCTCGCCGGGCCGGGATCTGCAGGGAGGGATACCCCGGGGACAGAGCCCACCGCCGGCGGCGCACGGGGCGGTCCGGCCCGGGGAAGAGGCGGGTGCGGCCATTATCGCCCACCGGTCATGCGCCGTGTCGGAGGGATGGAGCGGCCCCGGCGAGAGCGGCGGCTTCACCGCGCCGGTCATTCACCCCCCCGGAGGGGGATGTCTCCCGGAGGAGATCTATGAGCCATCACGCCCGACGCTGCCCCCTTTGCGGCCAGCAGTTCGCGACCCGCCAGGGCTTCGAGCGGCACTACCAGCGCGTCCACCACCAGCTCAGCCGCTTCGCCTGCCCCGGCTGCGGCGCCGCCTTCGAGACCCGCGGCGCGCTGATCGATCACGCCCGCACCCTCCACCACCGCTGGGCCTGAGCGCGCCCGTCCCACTCGGCACCACTCTGCACCCGATGCGCGCCGCGGTGCACTCCTCCCACTGACCCGCCGGCACGGCGGCGCACCGCCGTCAGGCCTCCCGGCACGGTCGACCGGGGCGGTCCGGCCGCCCTCGATCGGCCGTGGGGGGGGGGGCGCGGCGCGCCGCCCCCCCCCCCCCGCCCCCCGGCCCGGGCCGCCGGGGGCGGGCCGGCCGCCCGCTCGGGGCCGGCCCGCCGCTCTCGCGGCGGCCCGCATCGCCCGCGCGGACCCGTCGGGCGATCTCCTCCGCCGGCACGCTGAAGCGGTCGAAGGCATCCCGCAGGTGGCGGGTCGTGTAAGGGGCGTAGATCTTCTTGGTCGTTGCGGGCGAGGCGTGCCCGAGGATGTCCTGGACCTCGGCGAGCTGGGCGCCGTTGTTCAGGAGGACCCGCGCCTTCAGGTGGCGCAGGTGGTGGGTGCTGACCTCGACCCCCGCCAGCCGCCCGTATTTCTTCACCACCGCCCAGATCGACTGGGGGGAGAGGCGCCAGTGCTCGCCCCACCGCCCC
>JADGGD010000321.1 GCA_019690095.1 Chloroflexota bacterium | reverse complement strand
GTGCTGGCTGCGGCAACGGCCGCGGCTAGAGCCCAGTCTGATACTGTAAGCGGAGCCATCTTCGCAGGCAGGCTCACCGGTTGGACGTAAAGAACAGTGAGCAGGGCGAGGAAAGCCGCTCCCAGTACCGGCAGGAGAACGCGGTTAGATCGGAGATCGAGGGTCCAGAAGGGCTGAGCTGGCACTCGTATACTCACGGCAAGGAGCATCTGCCCTAGGAAGAGTGCGGTCAGGGCGACGGCCCGTGCATGGTTCTCGGTATCGCCTTCGGTGAAGGAACTCAGGTAGAGGATAGCCGAACCAGCGAACAGAGTAATCCCCTCCACAAACGCGTAGATGAAGTCGCTCGGGACCAGCAGGCCGACACCCGGCGGCCGCGGTGGCCGGTCCATCAGATCTGGGGGCGGCGGATCGTTCTCGAAGACGAGAGAGACAATCGGGTGCATGATGATTTCCAGCCACACGAGGGTTACAGGAAGGAAAAGGAAGGGGATCCCGAGTAAAGGGATGACCAGAGCGCCGGCGAGGAGTGGGGTGTGGAAGGCAATGATGTACGCGAAAGCGTGGCGCAGGTTCTCGAAGATACGCCGTCCCTCGTAGACCGCCGTGACAATTGTCGCAAAGTTATCGTCGAGAAGTATCATGTCGCTGCTCTCACGGGCGACCTCCGTACCGCGCTGTCCCATGGCAATGCCGATATCGGCCTCTCGGAGCGCAGGGGCATCGTTGATCCCGTCGCCGGTCATGGCGACGATTTCGCCTTGGGCCCGCAGGGTGCGGACAATGCGATACTTCTGATCGGGCCGGATTCGAGCAAAGATTGAGATCTGGCTGAGCATCTCGGCCAGTTGCCGGTCGGATGCGGCATCGATCTCGGTACCGGTCGCGATCGGACGAGCTTCTCCATGGGATAGACCCAGCCCTTCCGCGATGGCATGGGCTGTCACCGGATGGTCTCCCGTGATCATGATGACGCGAATGCCTGCGCGCTGACAGGCACGGAGGGCCTGGGCGACCCCTTCGCGCGGCGGATCGGAGAACGCGATAAGCCCACGAAAGACCAGCGAGGACTCATCGGCTTCACGATTTCCTGTTGCTGCTGGTAACACGCCAGTCGCGACAGCAATAACGCGCAGACCACGTGTTGCGAGTTCTTCATTGGTCTGGAGAACGCGTCGTCGTTCTATGGCAGGTGTGCGGCTGCGTTCGAGAATTCCTTCTGGTGCGCCCTTAGCATACACGCGGATGGCAGAGTCCGTCTGCCAGACGTGCGACATATACTTGAGTACTGGGTCAAACGGATAATCGCGGACTAGGCGACCGCGCTGGATCTGTCTCACATCGATCCCCTGTCGGGCGGCACAGGTGATGATCGCCTGCTCCAGAGGATCGAACGGATCGATCTCCGAGGCCAGGATCGCCGCGATCAGGATAGCACGCGCAGATGTGTTGAGCGGCTGGTTAGTCGGTGCGATAACCCCGGAGGGTAGACCAATCGCTGTCACTTCCAGGCGTCCAAGGGTCAGAGTTCCGGTCTTGTCTGTGCAGATGACTGTGGTAGCACCCAGGGTCTCGACACTCGCTAGCCGGCGGATCAGAGCGTGTTCACGGGCAAGCCGCCATGCACCGAGGGTGAGGTAGAGGGTGTAAACTACCGGAAATTCCTCTGGGATCGCTGCGATTGCTAGACTGATGCCTGTGATCACTGCCCTCTCCCAGCGGCCTGTGCGGAATAGCTCGAACACCGCGACAGCCGTGCAGAGGGCAATAGCTGCACCTGCGAGTTGCCACACCAGTCGTCGGATGAGCCGCTGAAGGGGTGTGGGCTGCTGCCGAATACCTGCGACAAGTGTTCCGATCTGCCCGTAGCGGGTTCGTTGGCCGGTCGAAGTGATCTGACAAATACCTCGTCCGGAAAGAACAGTCGTACCGGCAAAAACTTCTCTAGCCTCCGGTCGACCCTGCGGGTCCTTTGTCACAGGCTGCGATTCACCGGTCAGAGCCGACTCATCGACCGTTATCTGTGCCCCTTCGATCAGAATACCGTCCGCGGGAATAGTGTCTCCCTCCTGGACTACCACGATGTCACCCGGCACGATCTCCTCAGCCGGCAGGCGTCGCGGCTCGCCATCACGCCAGATGACAGCCGTAGGAGCAGCAAGATGTCGGAGTTGCTCGAGGGCACGCTCAGCACGGGTCTCTAAGGCGAGGGTGACCAGGACTAGTGGGGCGATTGCAATGACGATAATCGCCGCGTCGACCCGGTCGCCCAGGAGAAGGTAGGTTGTGCCTGCGACGAGGAGGAGAATCACCATCGGATCGGCGAAGGGACGAAGGATCCAGGTGAGAAAGGATGGGCGCCTCTGCTCCGGCACCAGCAAGTTCGGTCCGTAGATCGCGCGTCGGGCGGCGGCCTCCTGGGAGGTCAGCCCGCGTGCGGGAGGCCGCCTCCTTTCTCTTTTTATCTCTGGCTCTGGGGTCTCGTCGTGATTCCTCGACATCTCTCCTCGGAGCGCTTCTGTGCCTATTCCAGGCTAGGGCATGGTATGGTGCAATCCGCTTACCGTGTTGACTGCATTCCCAGCCGGTCGAGTGATCAGGAGCGATTCGATCGAGAGCCGGCATCACCGGATC
>JADGGD010000320.1 GCA_019690095.1 Chloroflexota bacterium | reverse complement strand
ACCCCATTCTAGCTCGTATTGCGGGCGACGTCAATGCTGGGCTGCTCTTGTCACAAGCGCTCTACTGGACCGAACGTACTGCTGATCCAGACGGCTACTTCTGGAAAACGCAGGACGAATGGGAACAGGAGACGACGCTCTCGCGACGCGAGCAGGAGAGCGCGCGCCGCCGCCTCAAGCAGCTGGGTTTTCTGGAAGAGGTCCGACGCGGCGTCCCGTGCCGGACCTACTACAGGGTGTGTCTAGAGCGGGTGGCTGCTGCCATTCTCGCCTACCACGCCTCGCCGCCTGAGCCCGGCGAGCCGCCCGACCAAGACGAGGAACCCGCGCCTGCCAGCCCGGCGGAAACCGCCCAACCAGTCTGCACGAATCCGCCCAACCAGTTTGCACAAACCCGCCAAACTAGTCTGGCGGAATCCGCCAAACCCTTATGTAAGGATACAGAGACTACATCAGAGACTACTACAGAGACTACAGTAGTACCACTGGAGTGTAACTCCAGTGGGCATCCAACCGCTGCCCGCCCTGTCCGACCCAATTCCAACCAACTAAAGCATCAAGCTGCCCAGAGAAGTACCAAACCGACTCATCCTGCTGTAGCGCTCATGCGCCGCGTCACCGGTCGGCAGCCCAACCCGGCGCAGCGGGCGGCGATCGAGCGGGAGGTGGACGATCTGGCCACCTGGCAGGCGGTCCTGGAGCAGTACGCGCTAGAGGGGCGCCCCCCGAATCGGGTGGACTGGATGCTCGAACGTTATCGCGCGGCGGCTGCGCGCGCCTCACCCCAACCTGAGCCTGCGCGTGAAACCCCCGACGAGCGACAAGCGCGACTGCGACGAGAATGGGAGGCGATGCCATGCACACGACTACGACTGCGATCGGGACCGATACCGAGCGAGCTCTTGTCGGCACTCTCTTGACGGACAGCGAGGCGGTGGACCGGGCCCTCGCGTTGGGGCTACAGCCGGCATGGTTCGGCGATGCGCAGATGCGGCGCGCGGTGCGAGCCATCCTCGCTGTGCACGAGCGCGGGGAAGAGGTGAGCGTAACCACGGTCGGCGCTGAGATCGAACGCACGACGGGCGCACGCGATCTCGCCGAGTTGATCGATTGCACGCTAGCGACCTATCCAGGTGCGCGCATCGAGCCGCTGGTGGATCTGGTGCGTCGGCGGGCAATGCGTCGCTACTTGGCGCACGTCGGGCGCGAGATGATCGCGCAAGCTGAAGAAGCGGACGAACCGGAAGAGGCGTTGTTCGCCCAGTTTCTGGACAGGCTGGAACGGGCAGCGCGGCGCGCCGATCCGGTTCGACGCGGGGCCTGTCCGTGGCCCGAAATTTCGCACGAAGCGAAACAAATGGTCGAGCGGCTCTATCGCGGTCTGCCTGATTCCATCCCGACCGGCATCACAGCGGTGGACCGGTTGCTGGATGGTGGCGGGCTGCTGCCGCAGCAGTACGCGATTGTGGCAGCCCGGCCGGGCGTAGGAAAGACTTCGTTGTTGCTCGACATAGCGGCCAACATCGCGCCAACGCGTCCCGTGCTCATCTGCTCGTTGGAGATGAGCACCCCGCAGCTGGTGCGCCGCTTGTTGGCCGGCACGGCTGGCATCCCACTAGGGCGCTTGCAACACGGCATGAGCGACCTGGACCGGCGACTGGCGCACGCGTGCCTGCAGGAGATTGCGCACTGGTCGTTGTGGATCGACGCCTCGAGCTTGACGCTGGGCGAGATCCGGCGCGAAGCCCAGCGTGTGCGTCGGCAGTGTCACGAGCCGCCCGTAGTCATCGTGGACTACCTGCAGTTGGTCGCCCTAGACCGCAACGTCGACCGGCGGCGCAACAGAAACGAAGAACTCGAACAGATCAGCCACGGGCTGAAGGCGCTGGCCAAAGAGTTGAACACGCCGGTGGTGGCGTTGTCGCAGTTGACGCGCGATTCGGCGCGTGCTGGGCGCGAGCCTGAGCTGTTCGACCTGCGCGACTCTGGTGCGATCGAGCAGGACGCGGATTTGGTGCTCATGCTCTGGACCGAGGGCGACCAACGCGCAGGCGAGTTGCGCGAGGTCCAGGTCAAAGTGGCTAAGCAGCGGAATGGACCGCTGGGCCGAACGCGGCTGCTCTTCAACGGCGAACTGACGACGTTTCGGCGGGTCCAGGTGGAAGCAGAAGATTGAGGAGCCGAAAATGGTTAGGAGGACAAAAATTGAATGGACCGAAGCTACATGGAATCCCGTAACTGGCTGTACCAAGATTAGTACGGGGTGCCAGAACTGCTATGCTGAGCGATTAGCTCGGCGCCTTCAAGCAATGGGAGTTGCATCATACGCTAATGGTTTCAGGGTTACTCTTCAACCGCAAGCTCTAGAGTTACCACTACGGTGGCGCCAACCGCGCATCATTTTTGTTAACTCGATGAGCGACCTGTTTCATCGAGATGTTCCTGATGATTACATCAAAGCTGTCTTTGATGTAATGACGCGCGCCAATTGGCATCAATACCAGATCTTGACAAAGCGCTCTCAGCGTCTGATGCGTATGAGCGCTGAACTCCCTTGGCAGGGTCATATTTGGATGGGGGTCAGCGTCGAAGAAGCGTCGTACACATTTCGCATTGACCATCTGAGACGAACCGGAGCGCATATCAAGTTTCTC
>JADGGD010000319.1 GCA_019690095.1 Chloroflexota bacterium | reverse complement strand
GGCGCCGCCGCTGCTCATGAGGTCGCGCGCGTTCACCTCCACCGGCCCGCGCGAGCCGACGACGACCACGCGCCCGCCCGGGGCCAGCAGCGACAGGTCGCGGCCGAGGTTGTGGTGCGCGGCCATCTCCACGATCAGGTCGAAGCCGCGGCCGCCGGTGCGCTCGCGGGCCTCGTCGAACGCGTCATGTGGAAGGGCGGCGTCCGCGCCGAGGGATTGCACGAGGTCGCGGCCGGCCTGCGTTCCCGCCGTGCCCACGACGCGCATCCCGAACGCCTTGGCCAACTGGACCGCCGCGGTGCCGACGGCGCCGCTCGCGCCGTGCACGAGGACCCAGTCGCCGGGCCGCCCCCGGCCGACGAAGTGCAGCGCCCGGAAGGCGGTGGCGCAGGGAATGCCGATGGCCGCGCCCTGGGCGAAGTCGATCCCCTCCGGCAGCGGCCAGACCTCGTGCTCGTCGACGACCGTCTCCTCCGCGTACGTGGCGCCGCCCTCCGGCAGGGTCACGCTGGCGACGTACACCCGGTCCCCGGGCGCGAAGCGCCGGACGCCCTCGCCCACTTCCACGACGATGCCGGCGCCGTCGAAGCCCGGGGTGTAGGGCAGGGACGGCAGGCGGCCGTACTGGCCGGCGCGGATGTACGTCTCCACCGGGTTCACGCCGGCGGCGCGCAGCCGCACCCGCACCTGGCCCGGCGCCGGACGGGGCTCGGGCACGCTCTCCAGACGCAGCTCCTCCGGGCCTCCGAAGCGGTGCACGCGGATTGCGTTCATCGGCAAGGGCCTCCTCCTGTGGGTTCTCCTTCCATCATAGACCGCGCGGACAGCCGGCTTCCGGCTGTGACCGCGGTCACAGATCCGTCGCGGCGGCTGCGGTACATTGCCGTCGGGTGCTCAAGGCGCCTTGTGACCGAAAGGGTGAGGGCGTTGAGCGACGGCGTGTGGGATCCCCGCTCGGACGCATTCCGGAGCGATCCATGGACGGCTTATGACGAACTGCGGGAACGCTGCCCGGTGGCCTTCAGCGACGCGCTGCAATGGTCCCTGTTCCGCCATGAGGACGTGATGCGCGTCCTCCATGACCCGCTCACGTTCAGCAATCAGGTGTCGAGTCACCGCGCCGTGCCCAATGGCATGGACCCGCCGGAGCACACCGAGTACCGGCGCCTCATCGAACCGTTCTTCGCGCCTGAACGTGTCGCGGCCTTTGAGCCGGTTTGCCGGGCGATCGCCGCGCGCTTGTGGCGGGCGGCCGCGCTACCCGAAATGGATTTCGCCGTGGCATTCGCGCGCCCGTTCGCGGCGCTCTGCCAGTGCGCCTTTCTTGGCTGGGAGGAGGAGACGGCCGATCGCCTCCTTCAGTGGGTGGACCGTCAGCATGAAGCGATCTTTCGCCAGGACCGCCGCGCGCTGAGCGACCTGGCCCAAGAACTGCACGAGACCATCCAACAGATTCTTCGCCGCCGCCGGGAGATGGGGGACAGCGCTCCGGACGACGCCACCACGCGCCTTCTGCAGGCCCGTGTGGGCGGCCGGGCCGTGAGTGACGAAGAACTCGTCAGCATCTTGCGAAACTGGACGGCGGGAGAAGTCGGCACGCTGTCCGCCGCCGTCAGCATTCTCGCCAACTTCCTGGCGGTGCATCCCGAGGTGCAGCGCCGGCTGCGCGAGGACCCTTCAACGATCGAGGCGGCGAGCGACGAAATCCTTCGCATTCACGGACCGCTACTGGCGAACCGCCGCATTACGCGGAGGGCGGTGGACATCGGCGGGACGCACATTCCCGCGGGGCAGATCGTGACCCTCATCTGGGTGGCGGCGAACCGCGATCCCAGAGCCTTCGAGCAACCCCTGGAGTTTCGCCTGGACCGGGATCCGGCGCAGAACCTCGTGTACGGCGCGGGCATCCACGCGTGCCCCGGCGCGCCGCTCGCGCGGCTCGAGTTGCGCGTCGCGTTGGAGGAGGTCCTCGGTGGAAGCGCCTGGATCGAGCCGGTTCCCGACCGCCCGGCGGTCTTCGCGAGCTTCCCATCCACCGGCTTCTCGTCTTTGCCCTTGAGGATTCAGCCGGAGCGTGCCGCTGCCGGGCGGGGCGGCCGGGTCTAGGGTCACGCCACCATCGCGCCGCCGAAGCTCATGATCCAAATGGACATGATCGCGATGGCGAAGGTGAAGACGAGAGCGGGCACGAGCACGGCGAGGTGGAAGGGCGGCCCGCCCGCCTCGGTGACGTGCATGAAGAAGAACAGCTGGATGACGATCTGCAGGCTCCCGAGCCCGATCAGCGCCGGCAGCAGCCAGTGGGCGGGCATCGCGTGCGTCAGGGCCAGAAGGAACGCGGCTGCCGTCAGCACGAGGGAGAGTGCGTAGCCGGCGACGTACGTGCGGGCGAACATGTCACATCACCACTCCCGGCAGGTAGACAATGCTGAAGATGAACACCCAGACGATGTCCAAGAAGTGCCAGTAAAGGCTGAGGACCCAGATTCGTCCGGCGACGGCGTGCGTGAGCCCGCGCCGGGCGAGCGCGACCAGCGCGGCCAACATCCAGATCAGGCCGAAGGACACGTGCGCGCCGTGCGTGCCGACCAGCGTGTAAAAGGCGGAGAGGAACGCGCTGCGCTGCATCGTCGCCCCGCGCGCCGCATCGACCAGAAACTCGTGCAGC
>JADGGD010000318.1 GCA_019690095.1 Chloroflexota bacterium | reverse complement strand
AAGTGGCCGTGGGTGGCGGGGTTTCCTCTCGGGTGACATAGCGGTCGTCATAGACAACCCGCACGCGCTCCCCCATAGCGCTGAGGCGAATTCCCACGTCAGCATCCTCAGTCAGGTTCCGCTCGTCCCAGCCCCCCAGCTCCTCAACGAGCTCGCGCCGGAAGAAGACGGTGTTCCCTCCCAGGGGAATCATGCCGGCGGCGGCATGGAAGTGCAGGCGCGATTTGAACCAGAAGTAGTACTCGAGCACGTTCAAGGTGGAGTACCAGGACGAGTCGTAATCCATCAGCTGGACTCCGCACTGCACCGCCCGCACCTGCTCGCGCAGCATAACTGTATTCACAATATTGAAGATATCGGGATGGATCTCGTCTTCAGCATCAAAGATTGTAATAACCTCACCGCACGAGCGAGCAAAGCCGACATTGAGGCCGTGCGGCTTGTTGATCGGGCGATCGTTGAAGGTCACCACCCGCGCGTTCGTTCGCCCCCGCCGCGTCAGCTCCTCAATCGCCGTGGCGGCGCGTGCAATCGTCCCGGTATCGCCGGCCTCGCAGATGACGATAATCTCCACCTTGTCCGCAGGGTAGCTTGCACTCGCCACCCGCTGGATGGTCTGCTGAATGACCTCTTCCTCGTGGCGAGCCGGCAGCAGAACAGTAAAGGTGAGCGCGGGCGGAGCGAACGTCGCCGGTGCAGCGGCCGCCGCGTATGCCTCCGGCTGATCCCAGGTGTAGATCATCAGGTAGACCGTGTAGCCCGCCTGGATCGCGACGAGAATTGAGAAAGCGAGTGCGGCATCGATCATCAGGCTCATCTCGTCCTCGCCTGGATCTCCCAGGGCACGGTCATCTGGAAGAGCCCCCGATCAAGGCGGACAGGATAGGCGGAAGATGGAGCATGAACTATGCCGGAGCCTATGAGCGTCGGAGAGATGCCGGCGGTGTTGCGGCATGCGGGGAGATCCAGCCGATGCATTCCTTATGCCCGGCCGGGAATCGACCGCGGGGAGGGGCTGTATGAAGGCGCATGCGCGTCGCGGACCGGATCAAAGAGCACTCGGTCGGCGCTGGTCCTGCTCCTGCTCCTGCCGCACTGCACCAGCCGATGGGGGATCTGGCAGTCACTGCGACCAACCGGAGTGATCCCCGCTCAGTCCGGCCGCCGTGCGGGTGCACAGCGATGACCGTCTCAATTACCCGGGAGCTGACCAGACGCAGTGCTCCTGGAGCCCCTTGCCTGCCGTGTCGGCGCTATGCTCCCCGGTCGGAGCCTGCACCACCTCCGGGGAGATGCCGGCGGAGGCGACATCGGGGGTATCTGGATGTACAGCCGGCGCCGGTGCGCCGCAATCGTGAGGAAGGCTTACAGCCCCACCCGTAGGCAATCCGCAGACCGGCTACAGCCTGACCCCGATCCCGATCGTGCCAACGGGCTCAACGACAAAGCCGGGATAGTAACGGCTGTGCGCTGGTATCGGGCCTGGCGCTCGGCCACCGTGCCGAACAAGGAACTCGACCGCCGGAACCCCTCGCGGGTATGGAGGAACGCCGGCGGCCTTCCAGAAGCGATACTACTGGCGCGCTGCGCGCACCCGCTCGTAGCAGTTACTGCAATAGACCGGCTTGTCCGTGCGCGGGACGAAGGGAACCAGCGTATGGGCGCCGCATTCCGCGCAGATAGCGGGATGCATCTCACGCTGGGGACGGCCCTGGCGGTCGCTTCCGGTCTGCCCGTTCGCCCCGCTCAGGCCCATCCGCTGGCGCCGAAGGGCGCGGCAACTCGGGCACCGCCCCGGCTCGTTCATCAGCCCCCGGCTCGCGTAGAACTCCTGCTCACCGGCCGAGAAAATGAACTCATTCCCGCACTCGCGGCACTTCAGAACCTTGTCGGTATAGCTCACGGAGACCTCCAGATGGCGGTTGGTTGGTAGGTCGCCTAGCCGGAGCTGTGCCAAGGCTCGTACCGCGTCGCCGGACCGGGCCTGATCACCGCGCCGAGATGACCATCGGACCTAACCACCGCGCGCGAGTATACACGACCGACCGTAGATTTGCAATACGGTCTTTGTCTGGAACGAGCGCCCGAGGCCAGCGAGATGCCGCGGTGATCCGGCGCGCGGGGGAAGAGCCCCGGGTCTGATCGAGCCGGCGCATCGGCCCCAATCCCTGGCCGCCTGGAGTACAACAATGGCAGGGTGGTGCGAATGGTAGGATAGAAGGCGGGGCCTGTCCTGCAGTGAAGACGGCGTAGCTGTATCGGTATCAGTGGGCAGTCCGCGAGCGAGGTGGTCAGGACGTGCCAGTGAGTGGTTATCCTCCAGCCCCGATCGATGTTGACGGGTTCAGCGGCCCGTTTGACCTGCTGGTCCGGCTGATCGAGCAGCGCCAGCTTGACATCCTCACGATCTCGCTGGCGGCCGTCACCGAACAATACCTGGCCTACCTCGCCGCCCTGCGCCTCCGCGATCCGGAGCACCTCTCGGCCTTCCTGGTGGTCGCAGCAAAGCTTCTCCTGATCAAGTCTAGCCTGCTTCTGCCCGCCCCCCGGAATGATTCTGGCGAGGAGGCATCAGCCGATCCAACGGATCTCACTGAACGCCTGCGCGTCTACCAGGCCTTCCGTCGCGCCGGCCAGTGGCAGGGGCCGCGCCCCCCGGGCGGGGGCCCCC
>JADGGD010000317.1 GCA_019690095.1 Chloroflexota bacterium | reverse complement strand
ATGCATTAGGCAAACCTGCCTTAGCGGGGATTCGGGCCGTAAAACTCGCCCAGAGGGAGGCAGTCCCTTGAAAGACCACATCTGGAAACGGGTGCTCGAAAGGACTTGATGGAGACCTTAACGGGTCGCCAGGACTTAACAATGGGCCGGGAGTGAATACGCTGCCCGCCCTTTTCGTGCCTTCTTGGGAACGTCGGAGGATGGAAGGGGAGGGGCGGATGAGCCGGCGACTTCTGCGCATCTTCGTTTTCTTAGGGCTGGTCGCGCTCCTCGGGCGCGCAAGCTACGCCGCGGTGATGTCTGCCAACCTGTGGTGGTTCGAAGACACGTATCAAACGACAAGCGATGTCGATTCCGCCGCGACCACTGCTGCTGTAGACACGTCTGGAACCGGGATCGTCCGATTGCCCTCGACGCCCATCGTGGCAGCCTACAGTCCGGTTCAGACGGTGCTCTTAATCGGCGCTGGCACCGCTGTGCAAGCCTGGACCTGGGACGGGCCGTCCATGCGTCGAGCGCCTACCTGGCATTGTGCCGGGCGGGCCGGTGGTCGGTGTCACGTGGGTAGGGGACCCGGCGGACAAGGCCGCCGTCCTCACCAATAGCGAGTTGATCCTGTACGGCTGGTCAGGCTCCGGGTGGCGCGAGCTGGGCCGCGTCGCGGTTCAGGGCGTGGGGATTGCACGAGGACCGGATGACGACGTCGTGGTGGCCACCAGCACAGCCCTCATCACCTATGGCTGGACCGGGTCGACACTGGGCGAGCCCTCCCTGAAGACCTTAACCGAAAGGTCGCGCTGGCTCCCGCGGCTTGATGTCATCGAAAAGGCGCCGGAGGCTGAGGACCATGACGTGGCCGCGCTGGTGCGCGAGGCCCGGCATGAGGTTCGGTGCTGGATCACGGGGCGGTCAGCCGCGAGGGTTGGCCCCCGGCCATGGCGGATCTGGCCTGCATCGTGGTGCCGGGCCTGGTGCGGCGGCTGCCGTGTGCCATGGCGTGGCTGCACGAGAGTAGCATTCGTGCAAGGGGACGTAGCGACGCGGAGCGGGACGCGGCGTCCAGGGCGGACCGAATCCTGCCCGTCGGCATCAAGTACGTGATCCTTTCGTCGACGCGCGACGAGGCCGAAGCGATTGCCGAGGCGTTTGCGCGCAAGGTGGACGGATGGGAGAACGCGCCCGCAAAGGAGCATGTGGTTTGCCTCCCGGCGGTGGCGTGGCGGGACAGGCCGCCGGAAGGGGACGAGTGGGACACGCTGCTGGGCCGTCTGTTTGAGGCGCGGGCGCTGGCTCTTCGTTGACTTGTCACAAATGACAGGTCCGCGCCGCGGGGCAATCGCGGCGCCATGCGGCGGGTCATGACGTGCCCGCGCGAAGGGGGTACGGAGTTGGGGCAGGAAGTGCAGACTCGGAACGGGTTCGTCCTGAAGTGGCAGGATTACGCCGCACTGATCGTGGCGGTGCTCGGGGTCGTCGGGCTCTTCGTCTACTCGAGCACGCAGAAGGCACTCGATCCGGTGGAAACGTTCAAGGAGATGGTTGGGTACCAGCCGAACGCGCCCGTGGTGGGGTCGGCCCGTCCGGGGACCCTGGACGACGTTTCGGTCTACCATCTTGGCATCGCGAACTTCTTCTTCATCGACGGTTCGGACGAGGCGATCCTGGCTCTGTACGCCAGGAACGCGACGGGCCACGACCTCAACGCCCTGGTGCTTCCCGTCCTGCCGGGAACGGAGAAGGCGCAGACGTACGCCGGTGGCGATGAGACCAAGATCAGACCTTGGCGATCAAGGATGGGACGGTGACGGTGCCGGTCCACCTGGAGGCGAACGGCTGGTACCACTGGGTGTCGGTGGTCTACACCTTGCCGAAGGAGGCTTCGCCGCTCGGCCGCGAGGTCCATTGGAAGCTGCCTGTGGACGTGGAGCACGCCTTCTTCATCGATGTCGACAACGGCGGGCACACGAATAAGTTCGAGGTGTCGGGCGACGCCGGCGGTGATGCATTCAAGGACGCAAAGCTCGCGACGGAGTTCGGCGTCAAGGACGGCTGAGGTTTGGCGGCGCCGCTCAAGGCGGGCACGCCGCTCAGGTGGAAGGTGACGAACATCTTTCCGTACCAGAGCAATTGAGCGAACAGGCGGGGCGCCTGTGCCCCGCCTGTTCGTGTGGCTTGTTGTCGAATAGGTGGCGCATTATCGACAAATAGGGCACGTGAAGCAGGATACGCGGCGTTCACGGGGAAGTATGCCGCGAGAACACCTGGGGAACAAGCGTTCGATGAGCCCCAAGGTCGGAGGGTGTGCTCGGAGCGCGGGCAGACGAGCGAATGGAACGGCGTGACATACCTGAGCTTCACTACATCGTGCACATTGACAACGTGCCGTCCATCATGACGCACGGCATCTTGTCGCATCGACGCGCTCAGCGACTAGAGCACATTTCGGTCGCGAACCCAAGCGTTCAGGAGATCCGAGATAGGAAGCGAGTCCCTGGGGGCAGATGGCTGCACGATTACGTGAACCTCTACCTCTGTGCGCGAAATCCGATGCTGTACGTCCTCGTCAGGACAATGGGCCATGATGAGCTTTGCGTCCTCCGTGTGAGCGCCGAACTTCTTGACCTGCCGACGACCATCATGACGGACGGCAATGCCGCCAAGAATTACACGCGGT
>JADGGD010000062.1 GCA_019690095.1 Chloroflexota bacterium | reverse complement strand
CTGGGGCGGTGCCGCAGGGCTTGGAGAGAACCCGTCTCTTGTCCGCCCTGCGCCTCCCGTTGTTCGCCGGGGAGAGACAGGTGCCTTGCCGGAAGACCGGGGTGGGCTGGTAGCCGCGGTGGACGTTCGTCTTGGAATTTTGCACACGTCGATGCGATCGCCTGGCCGAAGCCTCGTGGACGTTCGTCTTGGAATGCGTGTCCGTCGCTCACCGACCCGGTACGCGGCTTGCATGCCTGCTCGGGGCGGTGCGTGGCAAGAGCCGCGCCGCCACTTTACCGCGGAGGCGGTCCTTATGGCGATCTTTGGCACGCAGAACGTTCGCACCGGTATGCAGGTCGTCGGCTCGGATGGTACTGGCATCGGATCGGTCAAAGAGGTCCGGGAGAATGACTTCCTGGTGAGCCGGGCCATGAAGCGCGACCTCTACGTCCCCTTCAACGCGATCGGTAACGTCTCAGACAATACGATCACGCTGAACATCCCATCGAGCCAGGTAGATAACATGGGCTGGCAGAGCCCACCGTTGATGGGGACGGCCGGGCACTGACCATTGATGCGGGGACAGGGCGAACACGTCGTCTCTGTCCCCGCATGCCCCCGGCTGCGATTGTCGTGCCTGACACGGTGCGGGGGCGCTGGTCAAGGGCTATTTTCCTCACCCCGGAGGTCGCCGCATGCCTGCCCCTCGATCAACCGCGACAGCCCCGGGCGGCATTGCGCGGGCGTGCCAGCGCCTGACGTGGGCAGCGTGGTCGGCTCTTTCGAAGACCGCGGGGAGGGCGTCTCTTCCTATGCTGGAGGACTGTTGTCGCGCTCGATGCGGGGGTCCAGCCCATCCAGACCGCGCTCCCGAGCGCACGCACAGAGCGCGCGGTAGACGGATCCCGGAAGCAGGATACCCTCACGCAGAGCCTGTTCGCGGCGCTGTAGTGCCAGCTCCCCGGGGGCGTGGATGGGGGCGCCGCCCGGAATTGGTTGCGAGGCGCGTACTTCACGGATGAGCTGATCCATCCGTGCTTTGAAGGTGCCGAGCGGCATGGCAAGTGCCGGGTCGATCGCCAGAAAGAAGTGCCCTTCATCCCACGGCACCGGTCCACTCTCGACCTCAACAGTGTGCTGGCGCCCGTAGCGGGCACCGGAGAGCACGCCGGCCAGCGCCTCGAGTGCGAGGGCCAGACCGAACCCCTTGTGGCCGGCGGCGGGCGCGCCGAGTGGTATTCCCAGCCCGGCCAGTGCCTCGGCCACATCGCGTGCCGGTTGTCCCCGCGCGTCGAGCCACCAGCCGGGCGGAAGACGGCCGCCCTCCGCCGCCAGAAGATCAATCTTTCCCCCGGCGACGACACTCGTGGCGATATCGAGCAGGAGCGGCGGCTCCACCCCGGCCGGGACACCGATCGCGAGCGGATTGTTCCCAACTGTCGGTGTCAGGCCGCCCCATGGTGCCAGGACCAGGTTCCCATTGGTCGTCACGATCCCAATGAGGTCGTGGGCGACCGCCATACCTGCGTAGAAGCCTGCCGCGCCGAAGTGATTCGAGCGCCGGGCAAGCGCCAGGCCGATCCGGTAGCGCCGGGCGCGCGCGATACACTCCTCCATGGCCCGGACGGCGACCACCTGGCCGGGGCCCGCGTCGCCGTCCACGAGCGCGGCGATCCCCAGATCTGTGACGCGGATCGCCGGGCGCGGGTTGATGATGCCCCGGCGCACGCGCTCGAGGTAGGTCGGGACAGCACGGGTCCCATGCGAGTGCATCCCGCGCAGGTCGGCCTCGACCTGGACGCGCGCGATTGTCGCGGCATCCTCGGGCGAAAGGCCCTCGTGCTCAAAGAGTGCCTGCACGAGACGCAGGAGCGCCTCGCTGGAGACACGAACCGGTTCCACTCTCTCCTCCCTCAGGTGATGATGCCTGCGCGGTCCGGGGACGCCAGCCGTGCGGTGGGTACTCTTCCTGTGCCCGGTCTGCGGTTTCCATCGCGAATCCCATGGTGCTCCACTGCTATTCGTTCGAGCGACTCAGGTTCCGGGCGGTACCTCGCGCGGTACGCGGGCCAGGATCTGGGTTACGACCTCGTAGGAGATCGTTCCCAGCTTGCGCGCGACCTCGGCGGCGCTGATCTCGTCCTCGCCCTGGCGGCCGATCAGGACGACCTCATCACCGACCCGAACGTTCGGGATGTCAGTGACGTCAATCATGCACATGTCCATGCAGACCACGCCTACAATCGGGGCACGGCGTCCGCGGACGAGAACCTCCTGCCAGTTCCGGGGCGATCGGCGAAATCCGTCTCCGTAGCCGACCGGCAGAACGGCGATGCGCGACGGGCGCGTCGTCACGAAGGTGCCGCCGTAGCTGATCGGGCTGCCGGGGGGAAGTTCCTTTACCTGGGCGACGAGCGTCTTGAAGGTAAGGGCAGGACGGAATCCCTCCGGACAGCGAACCTCCTCCGACGGGTCGAGCCCATACAGGGCAATGCCCGCACGGACCATTGAGTAGCGGGCGGCAGGAAACCGGAAGAGAGCGGCGGAGTTCGCCGCGTGGATGTAGCGAGGCTCCCACCCATCGGACCGCACTGCTGCGAGCACGGCGTTGAAGCGCTCGATCTGACGCAGGGTCGGTGTTGGGTCGGCCGCATCTGCACAGGCGAAGTGGGTGAAGATGCCCTCGATCTCGATCTCCGGGATCTGCCGGACTGTCCGGATAAATGCCGGCACCTCATCAGGCAGGAGGCCGAGCCGCCCCATGCCGGTATCGACCTTCACGTGGACGCGGGCCGGTCCCCGGCCGATAGCCTGGACTGCCCGAGCCAGGTGGCGCACGGTCTCGATTGCGTACACTGTTGTCGCGAGGTCGTGTCGGACGATCTCGCGGGCCTGCCAGGGCGGGGTGTAGCCAAGAATGAGGATCGGCGCGTTGATGCCGTGGCGTCGAAGCGCAAGTGCCTCGCCGAGACAGGCCGTGGCCAGGTAGTCCGCACCGTGGAGAAGCGCCGTCCGTGCAGTGCGGATAGCCCCGTGGCCGTACGCGTCGGCCTTCAGCACCGCCATGAGGGCGGCCGGCCGGGCCAGCTCCTTGAGTCGCCCGATGTTCTCCCCGATCGCCCGCAGGTCGATCTCGACCCAGGTCGGCCGCTCGCGCGACAGGAAGACCCGCTGCTTCCAGCCGGCGTCCTGACGGATCAAGACCTCGGCCGGCTGAACCGATTGGTGCAGGAGCCCTTCAACAACCCGTTCCATCCTGCTTTCGGCGCCGCCGGTCACCAGAACGAGGTGGCCCGGTTCCAGGGCGGCGCGGACGACGTGGGCAGCATCCGCCGCCGATTCGGCCATGGTGACCGCATCAGAGGGAAAACCGCTTGCAAGGGCCGCGAGTGCCGCTTCGTCAGCGCCGGGGCCCAGCGTCACCAGCCGATGCGCACAGCTGGCAATCGCCAGGCCGGCCGCGCGGTGCACATCAGTCGTCGAGTCGGGCTCATCCCCAGATAGGGCTCCCAGGATAACCGTCCGCCGACCGGGCCAGGTCATCAGGAGGTCGAGCGCCGCCCGGAGAGCGGTCAGATCGGCATCATAGGTGTCGTCCAGAATCAGCGCACCGTTTGCCCCCTGGAGTGGGCGGAGGCGCCCGGGCAGGGCGGGCATGCGCCGGAGCCCCTCGCCAACCTCCGCCGGCGGGTAGCCCAGCGCCGTCCCGACCGCTGCGCCAGCCAGGATGCCGTCCACCGCCGGTGCCCCGACGAGGGCAAGCTCGATCTCTTCGCGCTGCCTGCCCACCACAAGTGTGAGGCGAGTGCGATCGGCCGCGTACACGACCTGCTCGGCGCGCACCTCGGCCGGCCGGATACGGCCGTACCACGTCACACGTGCCCGGGTCTGGCCGGCCAGCTCGGCCAGACCCGGATCATCAGCGTTCAGGACCAGGTGACCGTTTGGCGGAAGGCTCTGCGCGAAGGCGGCGAGCTCCGCCTGAGCCGCCGGGTCAGCAAAACCGCGCACGACGACGCCGATCGTCGGACGCGTGATCTCGGCCAGCTCCTGCAGATCCCCAGGTTGCTCGCGGGCAAACTCGAGTACTGCCAGACCGTGGGCCGGTGAGAGCCGACCGAGGGCGATCGCCAGGCCGTAGGGGGTATTGTGGTTGTCGCCATCGAAGACACCGGGTGCTCCCCCGAGCACATAGCCGAGCACCGATACGACTGCCTTGGCCGCGATCGTCTTGCCGGCGCCGCCGGTAACGGCGACCACGGTCGGTGCATGGCGCTGGAGGACATGGCGCGTCCAGGCGCGGAGGGCACTCATGACGTCGTGAACGCTGATCGCGGTCACGCCGGGGAGCGGCTGATCCTCCAAACGGTCTCCGAGCACGCCGGTTGCTCCTCGGCGAATCGCGTCAGGGATGAAATCGTGCCCATCGGCGCGACCGGTGCGGACCGCAAGGAAGAGCTCGCCGGGCCGGAGCTTGCGCGAGTCGTAGGCGAACCCGTCGAACCGGGTTGCGGCGGGAGGTCCGATCAGCCGGGCGCCGGCTGGTGCCATTGCCTCCAGGAGATCGCCCAGCTCGATCATTGGGAGCTGCCATCGACCTCCTGGGCGAGGATGTGGCGGATGATGTCTGTCCGGCTGATGATGCCGCGCAGGATGCTGTCCTCGACGACCGGGATCGGGTTAATCCGTCGATCGAACATCAGGGTCGCCGCGACGCTGATATCGTCATCTGGCCGCACCGTCTGCACCTCCCGGGTCATCACATCCGCCGCGACTGTGCCAAGGGCCCGGCGGAGCTCCTCTTCGAAGTGGCGAGGGCTGGAGAGGTAGATGCGGGCGTCGAGGATCTGAAGAAAGGTCGGGAAGTGGACGTTCGCATTGCGCACCACCAGATCGGTCTCAGTGACGATGCCGACAAGCCGCCCATCACGCTCGACAACCGGTATTCCTGAGATGTGGTGCTGGAGCATGCGACGGGCGATCTCGACAACCGGGGTATCCGGAAACACGGTGATGACCTCGCGGGTCATCAGTTCGGAGACCTGCACGGTGATACCTCCGTATCCCACGGGGTATTATACCTGCGTTTCGCGCCGCCTCCGGTAGTGGATGCAAGGCCGGTGGGCGCGGCGATCGCCCGGGCCGGCGTGTCTGCCCGCAAGGGGCCGATTGTCTGGTCCGGGGCGCCGACAGGATACCGCTGGTGGGGCCGCTCTAGCGGGCGAGGAAGCCCCCGTCAGCGGCCAGGATGTGCCCGGTCACCAGGGTTGCCGCATCGGAGAGGAGGAAGACCGTCGGGCCGATCAGCTCCTCGGGTTCGGCGATGCGCCCCCGGGGGATATTGGCGATCAGGCGCGCAGTGAGATCGGGATCCTGCAGGATCGGCTCGATCAGAGGCGTGCGTACGTGGCAGGGAGCCAGGGCATTCACCCGCACGCCGTAGGGTGCCCATTCGACGGCGAGTTCGCGGGCAAGGGCGACGACCCCACCCTTGCTAGCGGTGTAGGCTGTGTTTCCCCGCCCCATCGCGGCCAACGCGGCAATCGAGGCGATAAAGACAATGCTCCCCCGCCCGGCCGGAACGAGCCGCTTGCCGACCGCCTGGGCACAGAGGAACGTGCCGACGAGATTGACTTCGATCACGCGCCGCCAGTCGGCCGGGTCGAACTCAACGGCGGGGGTGCGGACGGTGATGCCGGCCGCGGTGACCAGGCCGTCGAGGCGGTGGTAGCGGGACATGGTCTCGGTGATCGCGCGCTCGACCTGATCAGCGTCACGCACATCGACCGGAAGGGTGAGGGCAGAGCCGCCGGCGCGCCGGATCATGGCCGCGGTCTCCTCGGCTGCCGGGCCATTGAGGTCCAGGCAAGCCACTGCGGCGCCCGCCGCCGCGATGCCGAGAGCAAGGGCACGCCCGATTCCCTGGCCGGCGCCAGTGACGACGATGACGCGATCGGTAAGATCGAACTGGCTGGACATGGGGTCTCCCGGAAGATCGGTCTGCGGGGATGCTACGCCCGATGTGGCACAGTGTCAAGCGGACTGCCCATCATCGCCGCGCGAAGGGGAAGGCAGATGAGCAGTGCTTGACATGCCGCGACAGTCCGATAGAATCTCAGATGATGAATCCAGCATGGACCCATAAGATTCGCGTCGGGACGTGCAACTGGGCTGACCACACCGATTTCTACCCGCCGTCGCTCCGACCGACCGAGCGGCTCGGGTATTACGCCCGCCACTTTTCCGTGGTCGAGGTTGACAGCACGTTCTATCACCTGCAGCCAGCGCGCAACTTTGCCGCATGGGCCGCGCGAACGCCGCCGGATTTCGTCTTCGATGTGAAGGCGTATCGTGAGCTCACCTGGCACGATCGCCAGGAGCCGTCCGCTGACACCTTCGAGCGCTTTGGCGAGTCGCTCCGGCCGCTGCACGAGGCGGGGAAGCTCCGGGCGGTTCTGTTCCAGTTTCCCCCATGGTTTACCAACCAGCCGCAGCACCGGGAATACCTTGCCACCTGTGCGGAGTTCCTGCCGGACCAGACGATCGCCGTCGAGTTTCGCCATCGGAGCTGGCTGGCGCCGGAGGCACGGGAGGAGACGCTGGAGCTGCTGCGCGACCTTGGGTACGTCCACGTGATGGTCGATGAGCCCCAGATCGGGACAGGCAGTGTCCCGCCGGTCGTGGCGGTGACCAATCCGCGGCTGGCGATCGTCCGCTTTCACGGACGCAACCGGCAGAAGTGGTACGCGCGAACGGCGAGCTCCGGTGAGCGTTTTGATTACCTCTATCGGCGAGAGGAGCTGGCGGAATGGCTGCCGGCGATCGCTGACGTGGCTGCGCAGGCAGGGGAGGTGCACCTGCTCCTGAACAACAATCGCGCCAATTACGCTGTGCGCAACGCGAAGGATCTCCAGAGCCTTCTCGGTCAGCCGGTCACGCCGCTCGAGTCAGAGGAGGGGGAACGGCTTCTCTAAGGGCGGCCGGGCGAGCCCCGGGCGGCGATTGGGAAAACTTGACAGGGCCCCGATCGCTGTGGTAGTTTTAAACAAGAGCGTACACAATATTTGTGCGTGAATCGAGCAGTAGGCCCGCGTGGCCGCATCGGCCAGGAGGGCTGATCGGCGCGGAGCTTCCTGGCGGTAGACATCTCAATCTTGTGGTGAGGAGCACGGAGGAATGGTCCGACCACTGGCTGGACGGCCGACGACGGCCGAGCGCATGGTACATACGATTCTCCAGCAGCGTATCCTTGACGGGGTGCTACGACCGGGCGAGCGCATTGATCTGGATGCCATCGCCAGTGAGCTCGCGGTGAGCCGCACGCCGGTCCGTACGGCCTTGCGGCAGCTCGAGAGCGAAGGGCTGGTCACGATCTATCCGCACCGCGCGGTGATGGTGTCCGAGCTCTCCGCCGATGATCTGGATCAGATCTACGCGGTGCGTATCCACCTGGAGACCTTCGCCGCTCAACTGGCGGTTCCGAACCTCCGCGACGAAGATCTCGCCGAACTGCGCCGCATCCATGAGGAGATGGGGCAGGTGATCGAGGACGGTAACCTGGCCGCCTTCGCCGAGAAGGACCGGGCGTTCCACCTCGCCCTCTACCGCGCGGCAAATAATCGCTTCCTCTCGCGGTTGATTGACGACCTCCGCAAGGCGAGCCTGCGGTTCCTGACCGTCTACGCGTCGGTGGAGCGGCTGCCGAGTGCGATCGCCGAGCACGAGGAGATCATCGCGGCGGCCGAGAGGCGGGATGCTGAGCAGGTGGCCCAGCTCATTCAGAAGAATCTCCAGCGCACCTGCAACGTCGCGTCAGCCTTCCTGCGCGCGCGCAGCACCTCATCCTCTAGCTAACTGCCCGCTCGCTTTCACGGGCGGTGTCCGGTGCGGCACCGTGGCACCGCCCGGATGTCGCACCCTGCTGGTGGACAGCGGGGGCGCGGGCCCTCGCGCGGTCCAAGGGTGGCAGACAGGCATTCACCGTGGTATGATGATGTGTCATCCTGTTGAGTGGGCGGATGGTGGATCTGGCCGACGTACCAGCGTGGATTACCTACCACCCCCGGCGGCACGCAGCCGTCCGGACGCACGAGTATATCTACGCGCAGCTGATCCCCTATATTGGCAACAAGCGGCGGCTTCTCCCCCTGATCGCGCGGGGCATTGCAGCCACGGCATGTCAGGGAGGGATCTTTGTCGACCTCTTCACCGGGAGTACCGTGGTCGCCCGACTCGCCAAGACGCTCGGCTTCCGGGTGGCGGCAAACGACTGGGAGCCGTATTCCTACGAGATCGCCCGCGGAACGGTCGCGAACAATCATCCCCCTGCATTCGCCTCCCTCGGTGGCGTCGAGGCGGTCTTCCACCATCTCAATGCGCTTCCCCCGCTCCACGGATATGTCGCGACCCATCTCTGCCCCGCAGATGACGAGCGGCCCGATCCCCGGCACGAGCGTCTCTTCTTCACGCGGCAGAATGGCGAGCGCATTGACGCGATCCGCGAGCAGATCGCGGCCTGGGAGGCCGCGGGAGCGCTGACCGAAGCGGAGCGCGCCTATCTGCTCAGTGCCCTCGTCTACGCCGTTAGCTACGTCAGCAACACCAGCGGCGTCTTCAAAGGGTTCCACGACGGCTGGGGAGGACAGACCGGTACGGCACTGTATCGGATCCGTAGTGTCCTGCGCGTCCGCCCGCCGGTTCTCTATGATAACGGGGCGGAGAACCTGGCCCTGCGTGCCGACGCCCAGCAGCTGGCGCGCGAACTCCCAACAATCCTGGGGCGCGAGCCGGATATCGTCTACCTGGATCCGCCCTACAACCAGCATCCGTACGGCAGTAACTACCACGTCCTGAATACGGTGGTGCTCTGGGATAAGCCTGCGATCACCGCGCGCTTTGCGCCAGGACGACGGGACAAGTCGGCGATTCGGACCGACTGGCGCGTCGAGCGGCGGTCCCCCTACAATTCGAGCCGGACGGCGCTGCCGGCTTTCGCAGAACTCATTGATGCGCTGCCGGCACGGTGGATTCTTCTCAGCTACAGCACTGATGGGACGATGCCGGTCCAGGCGGTGCTTCAGATCATGGCCGAGCGCGGCAGTGTGCGCGTACTCACCCACCGGTACCGGCGATACCGGGTGAGCACGCCGCGCAAGTCGCCGCGCCCCTACACTGTCGAGTTCCTGGTGATTCTCGACACGCGCGGGCGGTCTTCGCGCGGGCGGGTGGATCAACTGGTCGAGCAGATTCTGCGTGAGGAGGGACGGTCCTATGGCGATGTCTCTCCAGCAGGGGATTTTGAGTTTTCGTATGCGGCGGGGTAAACTCAGGACAGCCGGCCCGCGCCGGCCGGCGCGAAGTTTGCACCCGCGCGCTGTTCTACCGCGGGGCACGGTCACGCGTTCGTACGCTTGGTCGTTGCACGAAGAGCAGGAGGATTTCCAGTCATGATGAAGCCCGCGGAGCCGCGCCGGGCTCCGAATGTATCGATCGAGCGCGTCGGTCACGCTGTCCAGACGGTGTCGGGGGCGGGACTACTCTCCCCGGAGCGCCGAGGGCAGCTGCTCCAATGGTATGAGCAGATGGTGCTGATCCGCCGGTTCGAGGAAGCGGCGGCGGAGATGTACACGCGGGCAAAGATCGGCGGATATCTGCACCTGAACATCGGCGAGGAGGCGACGGTCGTCGGATCGATCCAGGCGCTGCAGCCCCAGGACTATATCTTCAGCAACTATCGCGAGCACGGCCACGCGATCGCCCGGGGGGTCGACCCCCGGAGGGTTATGGCTGAGCTGTTCGGGAAGGAAACCGGCACCAGCAAGGGCCGCGGCGGGTCCATGCACCTGTTTGACATCGAGAAGCGCTTCATGGGTGGTTACGCGATTGTCGGTGGGGCGCTTCCCCTGGCGGTCGGGGTGGCCCTGGCGATGCAGTACCGTCAATCCGATGCCATCGTACTCGCGATCTTTGGTGAAGGGGCGACCAATATCGGTGCCTTCAACGAGTCGGCTAACCTCGCCGAGCTGTGGCACCTGCCGGTGGTCTTCCTGTGCGTGAATAACCTCTACGCGATGGGCAAGCGCGTGGATGAGGATTCGGCGGTTACCGAGATCTGGCGGAAGGCCTGCGCGTACAACATGGCCAGCGAGCGCGTGGACGGCATGGACATCATCGCCGTCTACGAGGCGACGAGCCGTGCGGCGGACCGGGCGCGCTACGAGCAGCGCCCGACCCTGCTCGAGGCGGTGACCTATCGCTACCGCGGTCACTCGATGGCCGATGCGGGAACCTACCGGACGGCTGAGGAAGTCGAGGAGTGGCGCCGGCGCGATCCAATTGTGCTCTTCCGCCAGAAGCTCGAGCAGGCTGGCCTGATTGACGCGGCGCAGGTCGAGCAGATCGAGCGCCGGGTCGAGCAGCAGGTGGAGGAGGCGGTGCGCTTCGCCGAGGAGAGCCCGTTCCCGGATGTCTCGACTCTCTACGACTACGTCTACTGCGACTCTGACGCAACACGGGAGGGGGAGTCCGGTGCCTGAGATCACCTATCGCGAGGCGCTCCACCAGGCACTGCGCGAGGAGATGCTCCGCGATGACGCAGTCTTCCTCATGGGGGAGGATATCGGACGGTTCGGCGGTGCCTACAAGGTGACGGCCGGCTTCTACGAGGAGTTTGGGCCGCGCCGGGTCAAGGACACGCCGATCTCCGAGGAAGCGATTATCGGGGCCGGCATCGGCGCGGCCATGGTCGGTCTGCGGCCGGTGGTCGAGATCATGACCATCAACTTCATTCTGGTGGCGATTGATCAGATCATTAACAACGCCGCCAAGATCAGCTACATGTTCGGTGGGCAGGACTGCGTGCCTCTGGTCATTCGGACACCACAGGGCGCTGGCCACCAGCTCGCCGCCCAGCATTCCCAGAACTTTGATGTCTTCTTCGCGTACGTGCCAGGTCTCTATGTCGCCTGTCCAGCAACCCCGGCTGATGCGAAGGGCATGCTGAAGACGGCGATCCGGGGCAATAATCCGGTCCTGTTCATCGAGAATCTTGGTCTCTACAACACGGTCGGGCCGGTCCCGGAGGGAGAGTACCTCGTTCCGCTCGGCAAGGCGCGGGTCGCCCGGGACGGGCGCGACCTTACGATCGTCGCCCACTCGCGCATGGTACGGATGGCGCTGGAGGCGGCCGAGGTGCTGGCGAAGGAAGGGATCGAAGCCGAGGTGATCGATCTTCGATCCCTGCGCCCTCTAGATACCGAGACGCTTGCCGCCTCAGTGCGCAAGACGAATCGAGCCCTGGTCGTTGACGAAGGGTGGCGATTGTTCGGAGCGAGTGCAGAGGTCGCCGCGACGATCCAGGAGGCGGCGTTCGACTATCTCGATGCGCCGGTCGCCCGGGTGACGGCGGCGGCGGTACCGATGCCGTACTCGAAGCCCCTGGAGACCGCGGCGCTTCCCCAGGTGTCGTCGGTCGTCGAGGCGGCGCGCGCCCTGCTGCCCCGGCGCTTCCGCCGGGGATGACCGGGTGATTGGGGGCGAAAGGACTGACCGCGGCATCTTCGTCTTGAAGAGAAGTATAAGGGTGGTCTAGCGCATGCCGGAAGAGATTGTCATGCCTCGCCTGAGCGACACTATGGAACGCGGCACGATCGTCCGCTGGCTCAAGCGCGAGGGCCAGGAAGTCAGCAAGGGTGAAGTGCTTGCCGAGATCGAGACCGACAAGGCGACGATGCCGCTGGAATCGTACGCGGCGGGCGTGCTTCAGCGGATCCTTCTACCCGAAGGGGGAAGCGCACCGATCGGGACACCGATCGCCGTGATCGCCCGGCCGGGTGAGGCCGTCGCCGCGCCTGCCGCTCCAACACCTGCCGCGCCGCCCTCGCCAGCGCCATCCGCCGCACCATCTGCTCCGCCTCCATCCGCCGGTGCCCCAGCGGCGCCGTCCGCTCCACCCAGCGGGCGAATCCTGGCATCCCCAATTGCCCGACGTCTGGCCGAGGAGCTCAACATCGACCTGAGCACGGTCGTCGGCACCGGCCCGGGGGGACGGATCACCAAAGAGGATGTAGAAGAGGCCGCACGGGCGCGCCGTGCAGCGCCGGCACCGACCCCACCTCCTCCGGCGGCGCCCTCGGTCGCGCCCGCGCCAGTCGCCCGGCCGCTCACGCGGATGCAGGAAACGATCGCCCGCCGTATGGTCCAGAGCAAGACGACCATCCCGCACTTCTACGTGACCTCCGAGATCGATATGGCCGAGGCGACCCGTTTGCGACAGCAGTTGAACCAGGCCTGGGACCGCGTGCACGTTGGCTTTACCGAGATGATTGTCAAGGCGGTGGCGCTGGCCCTGAAGGCGTATCCCGAGGTGAACGCCTCCTGGAAGGACGATCACATCGAGTATCACGAGACGGTGAATGTGGGGCTGGCTGTAGCAGTCGAGCACGGTCTCCTGGTGCCAGTCCTGCACGACGTCGATCGAAAGGATCTACGGACGCTCGCGGTCGAGGTGAAGGATCTGGTTCAGCGGACGCGCGAAGGGCACTCGCGGCCGGGCGACTTTGAGGGAGGAACCTTCACTGTCTCGAACCTCGGCCAGTACCCGGTCGATGAGTTCCTGGCCATCGTCAACCCTCCCGAGAGCGCGATCCTTGCGGTTGGTCGGATCGAAAAGAAACCGGTCGTCCGGGATGATACGATCGTGATCTCCGAGCGCGTGCGTGTCTCCCTCTCCGGCGACCACCGGGTCTTCTATGGAGCGACCGCGGGTGCATTCCTGGGAGAACTCAAGCGCCTCCTCGAAAGCCCGCTCTCGTTGCTGGCATAGATTGTGATCGGCTTGCCCGGTCCGGCCGCGGCCCCGGCCTCTGCTCTCCAGTGATGCGCGCTGTCGCCGGAGAAGGCTCCGGGGAGATGTGAAAAGGCCGGGGAGGAAGGTATGGGACGCCTGCGCAATCGGCCGCGCACCCCGCCAACTGGCCAGCAGCCCCGGATCTGGAAGCCGAAACTGCCGGTTATCCCCGAGGCGGATCTGCCTGAGGGGCAGGAACCGATGGTCGTTGAGCCGCCGACAAAGGGCATTACCGTGGATTCGGATATCCCGACCGAGCCAGGGCGGCCGCGCGCGGCTATCCCGTGGAGGCCCGGCGCCGCGACCAGCGAGCGTCAGCGAACCCCCCGAACCGGCCCGGCGGGGGGATCGTAGATCATTCGCCCCCGGCGCCGCTTGACAGGGGGAGCGGCTGGTCAGAATCCGGGCGGTGGAGCCGGTTTGGATCCTCCGATAACCCGTCCTGGTCGGTGAAGGTATGGCTGGCTGGTCCGTCAGCCTATTCCTCACTGGCTGAGCAGGCGTTGGAACAGCGTGAGGTGGGGGCGCCGCCGCCGAGACCCGGTGCGCCCCCTGTTAGTGCGCGTGCTCGCTGCCGCCATGCGGAATTGTCGCCATAGTGACGAAGGCAAGGGTCAGGAGCGCGAAGATCAAGGCCTGGACGACCCCGACGAAGATCTCCAGCCCCATGAAGGGGAGCACCACTACCCAGGGCACCAGTGAGGGGATGACCGATAGCAGAACATCGCCCGCGAACAGGTTCCCGAAGAGTCGGAAGCTGAACGAGATTACCCGTGAGACCTCGCTCACTGTCTCCAGGAGACCGACGAAGAAGCCAATCAGGCCTTCCCGCAGATTGATGAACTTTCCGATCCAGCCTCCCCAGCCCGTGTGCTTGATGCTCCAGAACTGGACCATGAAGACCGCCGTCAGGGCAAGGGCAAGGGTGAAGTTCAGATCAGCGCTGGGGGCTCGGAAGAGCGGGATCCGCTCCTCGCCGTGCTGGACATAGATCGTCGCATTCGTGAACCCCGGCAGTAGTTCGATCCAGTTGTTCGCCAGCACGTACAGGAAGATCGTCGCGAAGAGTGCAAAGAACTCCCGCCCCTTCTCGCGCCCGGCGACATTCTCTGCCAGGCCAACCAGCGCCTCGATGATCCACTCCACCAGATTCTGGAGACCGGTGGGAATGAGCTGCATTGTCCGTGTTCCCAGGCCAAATACGACGGCCAGAATGATCAGCGTGATCCAGCCCGTGATCATGGAATTGGTGATCGGGATGCCCGCGACTGTTGTCACCGCCTTGGCCGAGATCTCAACGGGCTCAAGGGTGACCGGGAAGAAGATGCCGATAATGAGCAGGACCAGTCCCAGAATGGCCAGTGCGACAAGGGTCGTATTGCCCGTCCGCTTTCCTGGCTCTTCACGCGAAGGCGCGGTATCCATCATGACCTGATCATCCTCTTCCTTGAAGGAGTTTTCAACGCGGGCTGAGTATAGCACACGGCGCGCCGAGGCCGGCGTCCCGCTTACCCATGCGCATCCGCGGGAGGAGCGCCTGTCTCCTGGGCGAGCTGGCCGGCGGCCTGGCGGCAGGTCGCCGTGCGGAGAACGGCGTCACGCGCCGCATTGGTCAGCGCGGCCCAGCGTCCCCAGGACGGGGTGCCCTTGCGGCCGTTCGCCTCGGCACGCGCGAGCTGGTGTAGGGCGGCTGCCGCCCGATTCGCGATCGCCGCAAGGACGAGCGCCGCCTCGGTCCGTTCGGGGTGCTCCAGGGCCGATCGAATGGCCGCCTCGACCTCCGGAGGAATTGCGGCGGCTGCTCGGTTCACGATGCTTCTCGCTCTCTCACGCTGATGTACCTCATGGTACCATAAACCCGACCCGGTGTGCTGGGGGCTCTGAGCGTGCGGCCCAGCACGTGATTGCGGCTTCGGATACACCGGCGAAATGGCTAAAGGGAGGAATAGCATGGCCGAGTCGCGCATCCTGCGCTTTCGCGAGCTTCCCGAGATCGACCGGGGAACGGGGGTCCGGACCCGCTTGCTGGTTTCGCGGCAGCTCGGTGCGGAAGGGCTCACGACGGGCATTACCCACTTCGCCCCCGGTGCGGAGATCGCTCGCCACTGGCACAACTGCGATGAGTCGGTCGTGATCCTCGAAGGCGAGGCCGTCTGCGAGATCGACGGACAGTACTTTCCGATGCGCCAGTACGACACGACGTTCGTGCCCGCGAATGTTCCACACCGCTTCCTGAACCGATCCGACAAGCCGATGGCGATTCTCTGGATTTATGCCGCGGGCTACGTGACCCGGACGTTCGCTGACACGGGCGTGACCGTCGAGCACCTCTCCACGGATGATCGGGCCACCCTCTCGGCAGACTGATCGCGAGACCGAGATCGGCCTCTACATTCACGTCGCATTCTGCCGCTCGATCTGCTTCTACTGCGATTTCAATGCATATGCCGGTCTGAGTCAGCTGATTCCAGCGTATGTCGACGCGCTGGTTGACGAGATCGGCATGCTGCCGCCGTCCCTGTCGGATCGCTGGCCGTTGGGCTTGCGATTCCGGATCGGAAGTATCTATCTGGGCGGTGGAACGCCCAGTCTGCTTACGGCTGAACAGATCGGGCGCGTGTTGGCGGCGGCACGCCAGTGGCCAACTGCGGACGATCCCGAAGTATCCCTGGAGGCAAACCCGGAGGACCTTACCGGCGACTACCTTCAGGCCCTCCGCGACCTGGGGGTGAACCGCCTGAGCATCGGGGTGCAGACCTTCGACGATGCGCTCCTGCGTCGGCTGGGCCGACGGCACGGCGGCGCGGCGGCGATCCGGGCGGTCGAACAGGCACGACGCGCCGGTTTTGACAACATCAATCTTGATCTGATGTTTGCCCTTCCCGGACAGTCCCTTGCCGATTGGCGCCGTGCACTCGACCAGGCGGTCGCGTTGCAGCCGGAGCACCTGTCGCTGTACAACCTCACCATCGAGGAGGGTACGCCTTTCCACCGCTGGGTGATGGCGGGGCGATTGCATCCCCCGGATGATGACCTGGCCGCAGACATGTACCGTCTGGCGATTGACCGCCTCGCGGCGGCCGGCTATGCCCAGTACGAGATCTCGAACTGGGCTCGGTGTGATCATCGGCGGTGCTTCCAGAGCCGACATAATCTCCGCTACTGGCGCAATCAGCCGTATCTTGGCGTAGGAGCGGGTGCCCACTCCGCATTCGGTGGCTACCGCTATGCGAACGTGCGCGCACCGGCCGTCTACATCACACGGATCCGCACGCGGCAATCGCCGGTGGAGGGGGAGAGCATTGAATACATTGATCAGCGACGGGCGATGGCTGAAACGATGTTCCTTGGCCTCCGCCTGGTCGAGGGGATCGCAGTGGCTGACTTTCAGGCCCGTTTTGACTGCCGGCCGACCGATGTGTACGGGGCCGAGCTGACCGAGCTGGCCGCCGCTGGTCTGCTGGAGGTGACAGATGGGCGGATTCGCCTCACCGAACGGGGACGCTTTCTCGGCAATGAGGTGTTCGTGCGCTTCGTTTCCTGAGTGAACGGGGACTGTCTCCCAGCGGCCTGCTCGTTTGTTGACAGAAGTGGTACACTCAGCCCGACATCGTTGTCGAGTCACGAGGCGAACCGCATGGACTGCATCCGGTTCCGGGCACGCCTCGTGGGAGAAGGCGGCGAATAGCCTGGCGGTTCCGCCGCTCGCGGCGGCGCCCCTGTCCGCGCCCCAATGGCATTC
>JADGGD010000316.1 GCA_019690095.1 Chloroflexota bacterium | reverse complement strand
GCCAGCAGCAGATCTTCGAGCTCCTCGGCGCCAGCCACCCGTAGCCAGCGCCAGCCGATCGCGCGTGGCCTGAAACCCTTGAGCCGGCTATGCCAGAGGTCTGTCGTACCTACTGAACTTCCGCTCAAGGTGAAGATAGGACATGATTTGACCCCATGATGGCGTTCCCGGCATCATGATGGCGTTCCCGGCATCATCGGGTCATTTCAGGTACAACTGCCCGAGCCCCCTATCGGCAGGGGCCGCGGGGTGGACGGCGCCGGGGGTGCGGGCGCGTCACGTCTCTTCTTCCAGCCCTGCGCCTTCCCTGGGGTAGAGGGACCGGCCGCCCGAGGCGAGCAGGGCAGCGTACGTCCGTTCCAGTTGATCCGGGTCCGCCGATTCGGCCAGTCGAGCGTCGGACGGCAGCGGCCAGCGAACCCTTGGCGGCTCTGGCCTTGGCCGTCCTGCGCCGCGCCGCTCCGCCCACGCGGGCCCAGGCTGACAACCAGTTGAACCGGCCCCATACCACGCCTGCCATCGCTGCGATCCAAGCCAAGACGGGTCCGAAAGCGTGGATCAGGCCCATGTTCCGCGTAAGGATGATCCGCCGCAGAGCGCGCACCGAGCGGGCCAACGTCACCGAGGCACCCCGACCCAAGGGCACGGAGTAATGGGCGATCCCCAGCCGGTTCAGCTCTTGCACCGGGACGTCCGTCTCCGGCGTGTCCGACGCCACGGCTACGTCGAGGCCCTTCCGCCCCAGGGCCTTGGCGAGGTCGAGGACCCGGCTCCCCAGGCCGGCCGCAGTCAGCGTGGTAGCCACCAGAAGAATGCGCATGTCGTTGTCCGTACCTCGCTCAAGCTGCATGAGTCCGGGTGCTCCGGCTGATGGCCTGCCGGTAGACCGCCTCGACGCGCTCGGCGATGCGGTCCACCGAGTAGCGGGCCGAGACGGCCTCCGCTCCCCACCGACCCAACCGCTCGCGCAGCTCGGCATCGGAGAGCAAGAGCTCAAGATCCGGCAGCATCACCCCCGGGGTGATGGGTCGACCGAACCCATAGGCCGTGAAGCTCTGGGCCTCGAACGCGTCCAGCCGGTTCTCGTCGAGGGCTCCGCCCTACCCATTGGTACCGGAGATGACCACGGGGCGCTCGGCTGCCATGGCCTCCAGCGCTGCTCGCCCCACTGCGACGGTGAGCCAGGCACGGCGTTGAAGCGCGGGGATATCGAGGCGGGCACCCAGCATCCAGACGACCTTGCGGCCGAGCCGCCTGTTCGTCTCCTCGGCTGCACGCCGCACGACTTCGAAACGCGTACCTGTACCGGCGATCAGAATGGCCAGCTGCGGGAAACGGGCGTTCAGGTCAGGAGCCGCGCCGATGAGGGCCAAGGCGGTATCGATGGGCTCGCTCAACCGGCTCACGTGCAAGACCACCGGCGCGTCAGGCGGCAGGTCCAGTCCTTCGGGTTTCGCCGCCATGGCCTTCTCCGTGAAGTCATCAAGGTCGATGCCGTTCGGGATGATGGTGATCGGAACCTTGTGCGGATCGGCGCGCAGCCGGTCCACCACGTGCTCGCGGATGTGCTCGCTGACGACGATCACAGCGTCCCCCCAGCGGGTGAACTGCCTCCAGAAGCAGCCGGCGGCATACGGCCCGTGGTAGGTGGTCACGAGGGGGCAGCGGCGCCCTTCGAACCTGGCCCGGCCGGGGCCACCGAGTCTCCGCAGCGCCTGGTCGGCCACCCAGGCGGGGATCCGCGCATGCGCGTGCACCACGTCGAAGGCGCGTTGGCGCAGAAGGCGCCTGAAGCTGACGATCGCCTGGGCGAGCTTCCAGGGTGCTCGGCTGGCAAGGGGCAGTGCGTGGTGGGGAATGCCTGCCTGGGTCAGCTGCGGGACCATCCTCCCGCCGGCTGAGGCGACCTCGACGCGGTGGCCGCGGCGGGCCAGGGCCTTCGCGAGGGTCACGACGTGGGTCTCGGCGCCACCTACATCCAGCGCCATGGTCGCCAGCAAGATGTGAAGATGGTGCGCGTCGACCGTCATTCTGACCTCCCCTGTCGTCGAGGCGCGCAAACGTGCCGCCGCCAAGGCTTGTCACGCGCCCAGAGTAGGCATACGGTTCTCCTGCCGGCAACCCTGTTGCTGTCTTCATTTTTCTTCCACGGCAAATGTTGCCGGGTCCAGTTGCCGGCCCCAGCAAAATCCTGGGTCGGGCATGAGCTGGGGCATGCACTCGGGTTGGCTCACAACAGCGGGCCGTACCTGATGGATCCCAAAACATCTGATCGCTATGGGAAATACGGCGTCTACACGCCACAAGCAGATGACATTCAGGGGGCTGAGGCGCTCTATGGGTCTATTTAGAAGGTTAACATGGCCCGGCATGGTTACGGGTGCGCTCGTAGTTGCCCTGGTCGCAGGGATCTTTGCTGCGGCACGCCTTGGGCCCTCCGGGAAGGCACCCGTGCAGGCGGAGGCGAGCTGGGCGCAGGGGTATGCGAACCTGAGCGAGCTGACCAAGGCGGCCGACCTCGTAGGCGTGTTCCGTGTGGACAGGGTAGTCCAGGTCACGAAGGATCAGACCGGGGTGGAGTATACGGATTTCGAGGCGACGCCGGTCCAGCACATCAAGGGATCGGCAGCTGGGGCAATTATCATTCACCAGACGGGCTGGCCGGACATGGTGGTGGCGGATGATCCGCCCATGAAG
>JADGGD010000315.1 GCA_019690095.1 Chloroflexota bacterium | reverse complement strand
CGCGCCGGCGAAGACAAGGTAGCCCGCGAAGGGAAGGATGACTTCGCTGGGCAAGGGGATGTTCGCGTTTTCGATCGCCATCTCGAAGGCCACGCCCCAATAGCTCCAATGGATGGCGACCTGCACGACCCAATCCGCAACGGCCTTGAGAATCTGGTGCAGCGGGACACGTCCTTTCCGTCCGTCCTCTTGGATGTTACTACGCGGCGGCCGAGGGCAGCAGACCGTGGTACATTGGACGCATGATCGACGGAGTCTTTCTTCGCGCCATCCGCAGGGAGCTCCTGGACTGGCGCGACGCGCGCGTCCAGCAGGTCCGCCAGCCCGGCGAGCGGACGATCGTGCTGGAGATGTACGCCGGCGGGCGCGGCGAGACGCGGCTGCTCGTCGACGCTGGCGAGCGGCCCCGCGTGCACCTGACGCGTCAGACCTGGCCCAACGCTCCGGTGCCGCCCGCATTCTGTCAACTTTTGCGGGCGCGGCTGGTGGGCGCGCGCCTCGCCGACGCGGTGATGGAGGGCCTGGAGCGGGTGCTGGCCGTGCGCTTCGACGGCCAGGACGACCTCGGCCAGACGGTCACGTGGTGGCTCTACGTGGAGACGATGGGCCGGCGGAGCAACGCGGTGCTGGTCGACGGGGAGGGCCGCATCGTCGACGCGCTGCGGCGCGCGTCACCGGGCGACAATCCCGCGCGTCCGGTGTGGCCCGGCCTGCGCTACGAGTGGCCGCCGCGCCCGGACGGCTGGCGGGACGTCGTCGCGATGGATCCGGAGTCGTGGCGCGCGTGGGCGGCGGAGGCGGCCGCGGCCGCCGCGGGAGCGCGCGCGGGCGGAGCGGCCGCCGGCGCGAGCGCGGGCGCCCGCGGGCGCGGCGATGTCGCCAGCGCGGTCATGGCCGCCGCGCCCGGCGTGGGTCTCGTGCTGGCCCGCGACGTCGCGCGGCGCGCCGGCGTGGACGCGGACTCGCCGTGGCACTCGCTGACGCCCGCGGAGAGGGATCGGATCCTCGACGTCCTGGCCGCACGTCTTGAGGAAGTGCGGGCCGATGCCTTCCATCCGTGCCGGCTCACGGCCGGAGGGCGCACCGTGGCCTTCGCCGCCATCGAACTGTCGCCGGCCGCCGGGGAGCGCCTCGAGATCTTCCGGAGCGCGTCGGCGCTGCTGGAGGCCGTGCACCGGGAAACGGAGACGACGCGCCGCCGGACGGAACTCCAGGCGCGCCTGCTGCGCGTCGCCCGCGCGGCGCTGGAACGCGGGCGGCGCAAGCTGGAGCGACAGCGCGCGGAGTGGGTCGAGGCCCGCGACGCCGACGAATGGCGCCTGCAGGGCGAGTTGCTCACCGCGTACCTGCACCAGGTCCCGGCGGGCGAGGACCGCGTCGTCCTCCCGGACTGGACGCGCGACAACGCGCCGCGCGTCATCGAGCTGGACCCCCGGCTGAGCCCGGCCGCCAACGCGCAGCGGTACTTCCGCAAGTACCAGAAGGCCAAGCGGCGTTTGGCGGAGCTCGCGCCTCTCCTTGAGGCGACCGAGGCGGAGGTCGAGGCGCTCGCGGACGTCGTTGCGGCGCTGGCGAACCTCCCGCCGTTGGCGCCACAGATGGACACCTCGGGGCCGGCGCGGGCCGAGGCCAAGGATGCGCCTGCGGCTCCGCCCGGCGGCGGCGCCTCGTTGGAGGACGTGCTCCGCGCGTGGGACGAGACGCTCGCCTCCGCCGAGGCGCGCCTCGCGGACCTCGGCCTGTGGGAGGTCGGGCCGGACGGCGGTGCCGAGGGCTCCTCCCGCGGCCCGTCGCGCTCCGGGGGTGAGGGCCCCGATCGTCACGGGCCGGGCGGCGGCCGGGACGCCGCGGGCCCGGCGCCCCAAGGCGCTCCCGGCCTGCCGCGCCGCTACCTCTCATCCGACGGGTGGACCATCTGGGTGGGCCGCAACAGCCGGCAGAACGACTGGTTGACGCTGCGGTTCGCGCGTCCCGACGACTGGTGGTTCCACACGAAGGACATCCCGGGCACGCACGTCCTCGCCCGCCCGCCGGAGGGCTGGCCGGCCGAGGAGCCGCCGCCCGGCGCCACGCTGCGCGAGGCGGCCGCGCTCGCCGCCTTCTTCAGCCGGGCGCGCCACAGCGCGAACGTCCCCGTCGACTACACCCGGCGGCGCTACGTGCGGCGCATCCGGGGCGCGGGGCCCGGCCAGGTGCACTACGACCACCAGCGCACCGTCTTCGTCACGCCGTCGGAGAGCCTGCTGCCGCAACCGTGGACGCAGGACCCGTCTCAAGCGGACGGCAGGCAGAACCCGCCTCAGGCGAACGGAAGGCAGGAACCTGGGATGAGGTAGAGCGGGGAGCGCCAGGCGGCGTCTCGCTCCTCGGCCGTGATGGTGCCCGTCTCGACCATCTGCTCCAGCACGTAGCGCTCGCGCGCGCGGGCGCCGTCAAGGTTGCAGAACGGGTCGTAGAGGCTCGGACCCTGAAGCACGCCGGCGAGGAGCGCGCTCTGCGCCAGCGTGAGCGAGGCGGCCGGTTTCGCGAAGTACGTCTGGGCCGCGGCCTCCACGCCGTAGGCGCCGTGGCCGAAGTAGACCGCGTTCAGATACATCTCAAGAATCTTGTCCTTCGAGTACTCGCGCGTGATCATGAAGGCGAGCAGGATTTCCGTGATCTTGCGCCGCAGCGTCTTTTCCCGGGAGAGCAGGGTCTCG
>JADGGD010000061.1 GCA_019690095.1 Chloroflexota bacterium | reverse complement strand
CTACAGCACGGCTCTGTACCAGCGATCATCTCGCGCGGCTCTCTAGTGCTGATGCCCGGTCAACAGGAGAAGACCGCCTCTTACGACCGGAGCGCCGGGGCCGTTGATCAGATCGTGAGGAGATTGTGACAACCGCGGCAGATCAGACGCCTACCGAGCAGCCAATCTTTACTATTACTGGCGAGCGGGTCGCCCTGGGACCGCTCCGGCGGGATCTCCTTCCCCTCTACCAGCGCTGGATGAATGACTTCGAGGTCGTCCGGACCCTTGGTGTCCCGCTCCGCCCGATGACCCGTGACGCCGAGGAAGAATGGCTTGACCACGCGCTCAAGGCGGAGCACGAAGTCCACTACACGATCTACGAGCGCGCGACGGGACGCCCGATTGGCAACACGGCGCTCGCCTACATCAACGAAACACACCGAAGCGCCAACTACGGCATTCTGATCGGGGAGAAAGACTGCTGGGGAAAGGGGTACGGGACCGAAACAACGCGTCTGATGCTCGACTATGCCTTCACTATTCTCGGCCTGCACAATATCCTGCTCACGGTCGTGGCGTTCAACCAGCGCGGCATCCGGGCGTACACAAAAGCCGGCTTCCGGGAGTTCGGGCGACGGCGCGAGGCGTTCTGGCTCGGCGGTCAGGCCCACGATGTTATCTACATGGAATGCCTGTCCAGCGAGTTCCAGAGCCCTTTCCTGCGGCGGCTCATCGAGAATCGACCGTAATCGAGAGGGCTAACGCCCTTTCGGGGACTATCCCCTCGGCATCCGGACAGATAATCCCGGATTGAGTAATCGCATCCCGCACTGCGGGCGCGCCGTGCTTGAAGAGTGCACAGAGCCGCGCATCGAGATCCGGCCGCGCCCGGGCACGGCTCCGTGCCTCCGCGATGCCCCGGGCTGCCCACGCGACGTCACCGGCAGTTCGGGCGTGGCTGGCCGCTTTGACCCACTGGATCGCCGCTCTGGATGGACTCAGGCCAGCCTGATTCAAGACCGCACCCAGTAGCGCGTGCCATGGATACAGCACCCGGTCTGGCAAAGGGAAAGCAACTGCGGTCGGCCCATCACTCTGCACGGTCGCGGCAGCCGCAAGAGTGCCGAGGATAAGGAGCAGTCCAGCGAGCACGATGCTCAGCCTGACGCATATCCAGCATCCAGGGGGTATTCTTACCATGATCTCTCCCATCACCGTTTCTCTCACGGCCACCAGCCTACTCGCACTACAGCCCGGCGTCTATCGACCGTTCCGCTGATTCCGGGCAGGATGAAATACAGTGCTCACCCGGACACCACCTCCAGACCACTCGTGCGGCTGGACGGCTTACAGCGGCACAACCTGGCTTCGTGTAGGGTATACTCCCATGAAGAAAGCTGGAGCGAGGTACCCAGGACGCACGAGATCCGGGACACCACGGAGGTGGCACTGGTCGAATACCCGCACCGCTTCCAGAAGCTCACCACGGCCGAACTCGTCGCGCGCAAGCCGCCGCCTGAAGAGTTCGCTCGATGGCGGCGTCATCCCATTCACGTGGTCTGCGATAACATCCGGAGCCTGATGAATGTCGGGCTCATCTTCCGCCTCTGCGATGCGGCCCTGGTCGAGCGGCTGTACCTGTGCGGCATCACCGGCTACCCACCGCTCCCGCATGACCCACGGCCGCCCTGGGTGGCTGAACGGGCCGGGCGCGTTATTGCCAAGACGGCCATCCACACAGTCGAATATGTACCGTGGGAGTACCGCCCATCAGCCGCGGAGGTTGTACGCGAGCTCAAGACCCGCGGGGTGCAGATCGTAGCTCTGGAGCAAACGTACCAGAGCCTCGATTATACGCGGGCACCATATCGCTTTCCACTCTGCCTGATCCTCGGCCATGAGCGGGAGGGGGTCGGGGACGAGGTCCTGGATCTCGCTGATTTCGCGGTCGAAATCCCGATGTACGGGATGGGGAACTCGCTCAACGTGGCCATGGCCTTTGGCATCTGCGTGTATGAGATGATCCGCTGCTGCCTGACGCAGCACGGCTGTGACCAGGTTACTGCTCGGTAGGATAAAGATGGCATCGTCTAAGAAGCAACGCCGACAAGGAAAACCTGCAGCCGAACCACAGACCGAGGAGCATCGGGCCGCGGGGATGGCACCGGATGCGTCCGACCGCCTGACCACTCCCCGGGACAGTAATGGCCTCTCTGATACGCCGTCCGCATCAGCCCCAGAAAGCGGCGCGGAACGCCGCGCCGGCCGGCTTCCGCTCGAGCCAGCCGGTCCCTGCCGCTACCGGATCCCGCGGGATGCCCGTCCATTTATGCGGGTTCCGGCAGTCGTGATCGCCAACTCTACCCTCCTCGCAGAGCTCCGCGATGATCCGGCCCTGGAGCAACTTGCCAACGTGGCGTCACTACCCGGCATCGTCCCGCCAGCCCTGGCCATGCCCGACTGTCACTGGGGCTATGGATTTCCGGTCGGCGGAGTGGCGGCCGTGCGCGCAAGCGACGGCGTCGTCTCACCCGGAGGGATTGGTTTTGACATCAACTGCGGCGTGCGCCTGCTTCGGACACCACTGCGAGAGGCGGATCTCCTGCCCCACCAGGAGAAGCTGGCAGACGCCCTCTACCGGGCCATCCCCTCGGGTGTCGGTAGTCACGAGGGCCTCCCGCTCGATCAGCGCGATCTCGAGTACGTGCTCGCACGCGGTGTCGAATGGGCGGTCGAGCGGGGATATGCTACGGCCGAGGACGTCCGGATGATCGAGTCCGGGGGACGGCTCGCCGGCGCCGATCCCGACGCCGTGAGCCGACGGGCTATCGAGCGGGGAATCTCTCAGCTCGGTACGCTCGGTTCGGGCAACCACTTCTTCGAGGTCCAGGTCGTCGACGCGGTCTACGATCGGGAGGCGGCAGCCGCGATGGGCCTCGAGGTAGGACAGCTGTGCATCTTCATCCACTCCGGTTCCCGCGGCCTGGGGCATCAGGTGTGTCAGGACTACCTGGATCTGATGGAGGCAGCAATGCGCCGGTACGGTATCCAGGTGCCGGACCGCCAGCTCGCCTGCGTCCCGATCCAGAGCCCTGAGGGCCGCCGCTACCTCGCCGCGATGCAGGCGGCGGCTAACTTCGCCTTCAGCAACCGCCAGGGGCTGACCTATCGGGCCCGGCAGGCTTTCCGAAAGGTCTTCGGCGAGGTGCCAATCGAGATTGTCTACGATGTAGCCCATAACGTCGCCAAGTTTGAACGATACACCGTCGAGGGCCAGGAGATCGAGGTGCTGGTGCATCGGAAGGGCGCAACCCGTGCCTTCCCAGCCGGTCATCCGGAGATCCCGGCCCGCTATCAGGCTGTCGGACAGCCCGTGCTGATCCCGGGGGATATGGGGCGCTATTCCTTCGTTGCCGTCGGGACAGCACAGGCAATGACCGACACCTTCGGCTCGATCTGCCACGGCGCCGGGCGCCACCTCTCGCGGAACGCGGCCAAGAAGCAGCTCCGTGGAAAGGATATCGCAGCCGAGCTCCGTCACCTGGGCATTCTCGTGCGCACCCCGAGCCCGGGCGCCCTCGCTGAGGAGGCTTCGATCGCATATAAAGATGTGGCAGACGTGGTCGAGGTCTGCGAGGCCGCAGGCATTGCGCGAAAGGTCGTACGCCTGCGCCCTCGCGTCGTGGTCAAGGGATGAGCCGCGCCGGCTTTCGCCTCCTTCCACATACCGCCGACGTCGCCGTTTCTGCGTGGGGGCCCTCGCTCGATGACGCCTATGCCGAGGCTGTCCGGGCGCTCACTGCCGTCACATTCGATCTTCGCCGGATCCGCCCTCTCGAGGAGCGCTCTGTTCATCTTGTTGGGACCGATCCAGTGCAATTGCTCGTCGGACTGCTTAAGGAGGTTCTCTACCTGATCGACGCCGAGGGATTTCTCGCCAGTCGCGCACACGTAGCACTGTCGCCAGAGGGCCTCGACGCGCGCCTGTACGGCGAACGATTCGACCCAAGCCGGCACGAGCGGACCGGTCCACTGGTGAAGGCGGTCACCTACCATGAGATCTCGGTCGACCCCGGTCCGCCGAGCCGGATTCACCTCATTCTAGATATCTGATCATCCTCACCGCATAAGCCCTACTGGGCCCGCATGATCAGGAGCACTTCTGTACCAGCATTGCCTTTCGTCAGGCTGACCCTGCGGGACAGGCTGCCGAATCCTTCGTGAGGGTATCACTTACCCCATCCCCATCTTCGGAAAAGCCCGGCTCTCCCCCACCATGTGTCGGAAGCCGATCGCGATAGAAATCGCCGATTTGCACTGTGTCGGACTCGCCAAAATGGCGTCTTCGCCCCGGTTGCGGTCGCGACACCCCTACGGTACTATGGGTTACGTTTCCTGAACGCGCAGGAGAGAACTGTACACGCAGTGCGGGATACGGCATCGGCGACCTGCAACTGCCGAGCTACTCTGGCGCGGAGAAAAACCAATGATGCGCATGGCTCTCCTCGGCTTCTCCCATGAGACCAATACATTCGCCCCGACGCCGACGGATTATGAGCAGTTCGAAGCGAGCGGCATCGCTCGTGGCGACGAGATCGTCCGCCGATACAAGGGCTCACACAGCACCATCGCGGGCTTCCTCGAGGCGAGCGAGCGATTTGGCTTCGATGTCATTCCATTGCTCTATGCACAGACTGAGCCGAGCGGCGTGATCACCAAGAATGCCTTCGATCGCATTGTCGGCGAGATGCTCCAGATGCTCGCGCAGAACGGTCCGTGGGACGGAGTCCTGCTGGCGAACCACGGCGCGGCCGTCTCCGAAGAGTATCACGATGTCGACGGCGAGATCGCCGCACGGATTCGAGCGCTGGTCGGGCCGAGCGTACCGATCGGTCTGGCGCTGGACCTGCACGGCAACATGACGCAGCGCATGATCGACAATGTCACTGTCACGACGTTTTATCGCACGAACCCGCACCTCGATGCGGCGCTTCGGGCGATCGAATGCGCTGAGCTGATCGTACGCACGATCAAGGGCGAGATCCATCCGGTTCAGGCGCTGGAAACACCCCCGCTGGTCATCAACATCGTCAAGCAGTTCACCGGCGAGGAGCCAATGAAGAGCGTGATGGCGGACTGCGAGGCGGTCATCGCCCGACCGGGCATGCTCTCGGCCAGCGTCGCCGAGGGGTATCCCTATGCCGATGTACCCGAGATGGGGATGAGTTTCCTCGCCATTCACGATGGCGACCCGGCAGCAGCCCGCGCTGCCGCGCGCTGGCTGGCCCGGCGCGCCTGGGAGCGACGGGAGCAGTTCATTGGCGACGCGCCCTCACCGACCGAGGCGCTGAAACTTGCCGCCACGGCTCCGCGCGGACCGGTCGTCTTGATGGATGTCGGTGATAACATTGGCGGTGGCGGTCCAGGCGACTCAACGATCCTCCTGGCCGAAGCCAGACGCCTCGGCGTCCGCGGCTACCTTCAGACGCTCTTCGATCCCGAGGCCGTCTCTCGGTGTGTCGCGGCCGGTGTCGGTTCGGTCGTGACCCTGCGCGTCGGAGGCAAGACCGACCGCCTCCACGGCGAACCGATCGAGGTAACCGGGCGCGTCCGTCTCATCTCAGATGGGCGCTTCGAGGAGACGAGACCGATTCACGGCGGTGGACGCTACTTCAACGCCGGTGTCACCGTCGTCCTTGAAACGACCGACGATCACACGCTTGTCCTGACCAGCCGCCGCATCGGCAATACCAGCATCGAACAGATGTACTCACTGGGCATTCGACCAGAGACCAAGAAGGTTATCGTGGCCAAAGGCGTCGTCTCGCCGCGCCCCGCTTATGAGCCCATCGCCGCACGGATTATCCTGGTCAACACACCGGGCGTGACTACCTCCGATCTCTCGTTCTTCACTTACCGCCACCGCCGCCGTCCGCTGTACCCATTTGAGAAAGACGCCACGTACGAGGGAGAGCCCTGACTTTCGTGCTGGCAGCAGTCGATTTACCCGGTGATTCCAGGCTAGCCATCGCCCGGATATCCAGCGCGGATCCATCTGCCTGATGAGCCTGGCACCGCCAGAAAGGACCGGGTGTCAAGAAGGTGAGGATGATCACACGACGGGTCACGGCGAGGCCGCCTCCTGCGCTGTTGGCCGAGCTGTCAGTGATCGGAGAGGCTGTCAGCGGCCGATGGTGGCAATGGAGCGAATCGCACACTATGATGCATGTGTTCGCAACACCATCGACGCGGGTCTGCGCGTCGGGTGACATCCGACGACCACAACGGAGCACCGTCAATGTCGCAGGAGCTGGGGAGAATTGAACGCCCTACCGCCGAGTCGTTCGCGGGCACCCGAAAGATCTTTCTGGTACCCCTTGTCTTCTCGCCCGCCGAGCCGCCAGCCGATTACGTCGGTATGCTCGAGCGGTACTGGGCTGGCGTCCGCAATCAGATCCGACGGCTCGCCGAGCGTACCGGTCCGATCCGCCGCATCTACCATGAGGGGGTCTACCGGTCTGGTGAGGAGGGGGCTCGCATGATCAGGGAGCTGAGCAAACGCAGTCACGCGCTCCTGGATGAGTACCTTCAGGGGGACGCGGTCGTGGAAGCGCTCGAGGACGCCGATCTCTTTGCTGAGAGCGTTGATTGGCAGCGTTGCCTGATGGCTGGTCTCACCAGCCGCAAGGTGCTCGATACTGTCCTGAATGCCTACCGCGAGGCCACCCGGCGCCGCTACGAAACCATGGCCCGACGCATTGATGAAACCCTCAAGCCCGGTGAGTCAGCGGTCCTCCTGATCCAGGAAGACCACGCCATTCAATTTCCTAAGGATATCCAGGTCTTCTACATCGCACCGCCGGCCCTCGATGAGATCCATCGCTGGCTGCGCGATCGCGAGGAGCGGGCCCGGAGCGAGAGCACAGGCCAGCCCACAGAATCTTCTCCTACGACGCCGTCAAGCGGATCGGCAACGGCCTGAGCTCATCAGGCCATTCGACTCGACACTGGGGGATGCGCACGGACAGGAAGGAGCAAGAGGTGAAGGTCACCGGTCTTGAGACATTCGAGATGTGGGGCGCACCACGCAACTGGGTCTTTGTCAAGCTTGTGACCGATGAGGGGCTGCACGGCTGGGGCGAGGGCACGCTGGAGGGACGGGAGCAGACCGTCCGCACGGCGATTCACGAGCTTGGAGAGTATCTGATCGGGAAAGATCCCACGGCGGTTGAGCACCACTGGCAGGCCATGTTCCGCCACGGTTTCTGGCGCGGCGGGGTTGTCCTGAATACCGCTCTCGCCGCGCTCGACCAGGCCATGTGGGACCTCCGCGGCAAGGCGGCAGGACTGCCCGTATACCGCCTCCTCGGCGGCCCGACCCGCGATCGGATCCGCCTCTATACCCACGTCGGTATCTATGACCCAGGACAGATGATCGAGGACGCCCAGCGGGATCTGGAAGCGGGCTTTACCGCAGTCAAAACCGGCGCCTGGGCCGGCGACACTGGCCTCGCCGAGCCCCAGGCGATCGCCGCCTTCGCCGAACGTGTGGCCCGACTGCGGGAGGTCGTCGGCCCCGACGTGGATATCCTGATCGACAACCACGGGCGGAGCCGGCCAAGCACTGCGGTGCGGCTCATGAAGGCGCTCGAGCCGTACCGCCTCTTCTGGTTCGAGGAGCCCACCCAGCCGGACGATCTGGAGGGCCTTCGAGCCCTCCGCCAGGCTGGCGCCACAATGGACCTGGCAGCTGGCGAGCGCCTGTACTCGAAGTGGGACTTCCGTCCTCTGCTCGAGCAGCGGCTGGTGGATGTCATCCAGCCGGACCTTTGCCATGCTGGTGGGATCACCGAGTGCAAGAAGATCGCGGCGATGGCCGAGGCCTATTACATCCAGGTGGCTCCGCACAGCCCCCAGGGCCCGGTCTCGACGGCAGCGGCGGCGCATCTGGCTATGGCTATTCCCAACTTTCAGATCCTTGAATACGTCCACAGCCAGCCCTGGCGCGATCGCGTCCTGAAGGAGCCGTGGCCAGTCAAGGCAGGGCATCTGGTCGTACCGGAGCGCCCGGGGCTCGGCGTCGAGCTCGACGTGGATGCGATTGCAGCCAGTCCACCCCGCCCGGTGGGCGTCCCACGCGGGGCCTGGTTCGCCGACGGCAGCGTCGCCGACGTCTGAACCAGGCACAGATCCGCTCTCCAGGCCGGCACGGCGGGTACGCAAAAGCGCGGGATCAGCCTGATCGGAGGAACGACCACCGAAAGGTTTCCGCAAGTGGCCGTCCCGCGAGCGGAGAGAATATCAGCCCCTGTTGTGGTAGAGTCGTCGGTGAACCGGGGTGCGTTCCCCGGCAAGGAGGATCGATCGAATGGATACGCGCGCGATCGTTGGTCACGGGCGCTTCACATACGCAGTGGAGAAGCGGTGGGGACGCGGTCCCGGCGGCGTGGCCGCTTTTGGCCTCGTGTCAGGGGTCGCAACGGACTCGCGCGACCGGGTTTATGTCTTCAACCGAACACCGGATCCCCGCATCATCGTCCTCGATCGTGACGGCAGGTTCCTCGGGGAATGGGGAAGAGGCCAGTTCAAGCACCCCCATGGCATCTGGATCTCTCCACACGATGAAATCTATCTCACCGACCGCGATACCCACCTCGTAACCCGCTGGACGCTTGATGGACAGCTTCTCCAGAGCTGGGGCACTCCAGATCGCCCGGGGCCTCCGGGTCAGCCGTTCAATCAGCCAACGCGCGCGGTGCTCGCCCCGGACGGCGAGATGTATGTGTCGGACGGCTATGGCCAGCGACGGGTCCACCGGTTCGGGCGCGATGGGCAGCTCAAGCAGTCGTGGGGGGAGGAAGGAAGCGGCCCAGGCCAGTTCGCGCTTCCCCACGATGTGTGCGTGGATCCGCGCGATCGGGTCCTGGTCTGCGACCGAGAGAACCAGCGTGTTCAGATATTCGATCGCGGCGGTACTTACCTCGGCGAATGGAGCGACCTTAAGTCTCCGATGGCGATCTTCATCAAGGATGACGTCCTGTACCTGGCCGAGGGACAGCAGCAGGTGTCGATCATGACCCTGGACGGCGAGGTCCTGGCACGCTGGGGCTCTAAAGGGACCGGAGACGACCAGTTCACCGACTCGCCCCACAGCATCTGGGTAGACTCACACGGTGACATCTACGTCAGCGAGGTCACCGGCCACGATAAGCTCCAGAAGTACGTGCGGCTTGACTGATGGCGCTGGCCGGCGTTCTTCAGGAGCGGCTTCGCGGCCGCGCTGATTACCGATGGCTCGTCCTAGGGACAGTCTGCCTGGGCACGTTCATGGGAGCGATGGACAGCAGCATCGTTAACGTGACCCTGCCGCTCCTCGCCCGGGTGTTCCGGGTCGATATCCCGACGATCGGGTGGGTGGCCATCGCCTATCAGCTCGCCGCCACCAGTACCCTGGGCACCTTCGGCCGCGTGACCGATCTGTTCGGACGGCGCTTCATCTACGTGAGCGGCTTCGCGGTATTCATCATCGGATCGGCACTCTGCGGGCTGGCCGGCAGTGCGCTGGGGCTGATCCTGTTCCGGATACTCCAGGGCATTGGCTCAGCTATGCTCGTTGCGAATAGCATGGCACTGGTGACAGCCGTGTTCCCGCGCGAGCGCCGCGGGATGGCCATCGGCTTCCTCGAGACATCAGTCTCGGCCGCCTTCACGATCGCACCAACTCTCGGCGGATTTCTCCAGAGCTGGCTCGGCTGGCAGTCTATTTTTTATGTCAATGTCCCGATCGGACTGGTCGGTTTCTGCCTCGCCTATCTGATTATCAGCGATCCCCCGCGCGCGGCGAGCCACCGATCGCTTGATATTCCCGGCGCGCTGTTTTTCTCGATCGGGCTGGCAAGCATCCTCCTCGCCCTGACCCGCGGCTTCACCGGCGAGCCCGGCGCAGCGTCCTTCCGATACCTCGCGATCCCCGGTCTCGTCGGCGTGCTCCTGTTTCTTCTCGTCGAAGCCCGGGCGGCCGATCCAACGATCGACCTGCGGCTGTTTAGCCACCGCGTCTTCGCCGGGGCGAACGCGGCCAAAGTCTTCTCCTACGCCGCCATGTCCTCGGTAACGTTCTTGATGCCCTTCTACCTGGAACAAGCGCTCAGATTCTCACCAACCCAGACCGGTCTGGGCATGACCGCTCTGCCGATCGCCCTTGCCGTCGGCTCATTGATCGGGGGCCCTCTCTCGGACCATGTCGGATCACACGTGCTCGCCCCGATCGGCCTCATCATCGCGGCCGCCGGAGCAGGCATCCTCACGCGCGTGGCCCCCGGCGCGGGCTATCCGCCAGCCATGGTCGCGCTTCTCCTCGTTGGCCTGGGGATGGGGCTCTTCATCGTCCCGAACGATAGCGCGATCATGGGGGCAGCCCCGCGGGATAAGCTCGGGGTGGCAAGCGGCATCCTGGCAACAACCCGCAACCTGGGGCTGGCCAGCGGCGTGGCCTTCGCCGGCACCCTGCTGTCTGCCCGTGTGACCGCCTACACGTCAGCCGGCGCGGATGGCATTACCGCGTTCACCAGCGCCTTCCACGATGTCTATACTGTAACCATCATCCTCTGCTTTGCCGCCATGGGCCTGTCGCTCCTGCGCGGCAAGGCCGGCCACGGCCATGCCTGATCGCGGCCCGGCTGCGGCTGACGAACAGATCGACCGGGATACTGCGACCTCAGGAGGACACGGCCGCGCGCCCGCCTGTGCTGTAGAGATGCACATGCCGGCGCGCGATCGTCTCCCATGAGAACGCGGCGCCGAGTACGGCAGCAGCCGCGCCGAGCTGCGATCTTAGCCTGCTATCCCGGCCCAGACGGAGGATCCCTGCGGCCAGCGCCGATGGGTCACGCGGCGGCACGAGCCAGATGTTCTGACCATGCGTCAGACCGGGGAGATCTCCGCCCGACGTTGCGATGACCGGCAGGCCAAAGCTCAGAAGGGTGATCAGGGTGCCGCTCTTCAGTGTGACACCGCGATTGAACGGGAGAACGGCGATATCGGCCGCGCGCAGACGGACTGCCACCTCCTGATCAGAGAGATAGCCCGTCAGTACCACTGCCTCGGTCAGGCCCAGGCGATCAATATCCCGCCGGACGGCCGCCGCGTAAGAATCCGCCTCGCGGCCGCGGAGCGCCAGGCTGTGCACACCGCCGATGAGCCAGACCCGGAGGCGCGGCAAGGCCTGGCGAGCGATCGCCACGGCCTCGAGCAGGGTCTCGATCCCCTTCACTGGGTGAATGAAACCGAAGAAGACGATGATCAGCCCATCGCGCTCGATACCCAGGGTCTGGCGCGCGTCTGAGGATGACAGACCGCGCGCCAGACCTGGCTCGACATTCGGTCCGATGGGAACCAGGTGCAGGGCTTCCGCCATGCGGGCAGATGCACGGCCGATTCGGCGCCGGTGGGTAGGATTGGTGACAATAGCCAGATGGCTCGCCGTCAGGAGCGTGATCAGCTCCCGGTCAAGCCAGCCGATGCGTTCAGCGAGCGTAAGTCCCAGACGCCCTGGCCCGCTCAGGAGGCCCGGCAGCCGAAGCTCCCAGCCGCCATACTCGTGAGCCGTGACCGCGATCCGCGGTGCCCCGGGAACGAGCCGCGCGAGCACCGGCAGGAGCCCGACTGCACGCTGATGGTCAAATGATCCCGGCGCGAATTGAACGTGGAGCCAGTCCGCCCGCCAGGAGATCGCCAGGCGAAGGAGGTTGGTCAGGGCCAACATCCCCCAGGACCGTCCCTGAACAGGGAGCAGCGGCACCCGCGCGTCCCCTTCCAGAACAATGCTGGCAATCGCCGTCTCGATCCCTGCGGCCGCGAGTGCCTCAGCCAGCCGCACTGTATAATGAGCAATGCCGCAGCGCACGGGAGCGAAGGCACCGGCAACCTGAATCACCCGCATTCCAACCTCCTGCCGCGTGCGGCGCACGCCGCGTGCCGAACAGGATCGAGGTCGTGCGGGCACGGCTTGTGCTCGCGTTCTCTACCCTGTCCCTGACCGAGGTGTGGATCGTATGTGTACCGCTCCCCCGGAGCCGGGTGACCTGCAGACGGTGGAGATCCCGGTCGATGCGGTTACCCTGGCAGCGTTTATCGAAAGGCCGCAGCACCCCCGCGGTATTGTCATCTTCGCGCACGGCAGTGGCAGTGGACGATTCAGCCCGCGGAATCAGTACGTGGCGCGAGTGCTCGCTGAGGCCGGCTTCGTGGCCGTTCTGCCAGACCTGCTCACCGAGCCGGAGGCGCAGAATCAACGCTTTGTCTTCGATATCCCACTCCTCGCCCGGCGGCTCGAGCGGATTACCGACTGGATTCGAAACCGGTCAGAACTCTCGGCACTGTCGATCGGCTACTTCGGGGCCAGTACCGGTGCTGCCGCCGCGCTCGTCGCTGCTGCCTGCGAGGGAAACACGATCCAGGCGATCGTCTCGCGCGGCGGGCGTCCGGACCTGGCCGCCGACGCCCTGACGCGGGTGACCGCGCCGACCCTGCTGATCGTTGGCAGTCGGGACCAGCCGGTGCTTGCCCTGAACGAGCAGGCCTACGAGCGTCTTCCATGTCTCAAGAAGCTGGTCATCATTCCTGGTGCGACCCATCTTTTCGAGGAACCAGGCGCCCTGGAAGAGGTGGCCCGCCATGCCCTCGACTGGTTCAATCAGCACCTTCCTCCACCTGCCGCCACCTGAGCCACTAGCACCGCCAGTCGGGACCATCGGCTGGCGGCCTTATCACCGGGAGCTGGCGTTGCGACGCTTCGCGATCGCCAGTAGTACGAGACCAGTCAGGCACATCAGCGCGCTAAGGAGAAACGCGATCGTCAGCCCCAGCGTCTCCGCCACGACACCCGCCGAGGCCGGGCCGAGCACCATGCCCACAGCGTAGACTGCCTGGAATACCCCCATGGCCGTTGCTTTCTCGGATGAGGAGGCAGTCTGGATGCTCAGACCGAGGAGAGTTGGCATCGCAAGTCCGCGGCCAATTCCGCCAACAGCCTGGCTAAGGCCCAGCGCGAGAAGATCGTGGAGCAGCGGGACGACCGCCGCCGAGGCCGCCTGGAGAGCCAGGCCGATCATCGTGGTGCGCACAGCATCCCAGCGCGTGATCCACCGCGAGACCGCAAGAGCCGCCACCGTGTACGACACCAGTGCCCCGCTTGCCAGGAGGCCCAGGACTGCCCGAGAGGCACCAAGGTGGTGTGCATAGACCGGGACGAAGGCATAGGTGGTTGCCCAGAAGGCGTACTGGATCAGGGCGCCAACGATCGACACGATAAGGAGACGCGGCGCAGTGCACACCGCCAGCAGACGAGACCAGCGCGGGTCGGCTCGCCGGGCCCGCTGCTCTTCCGGTATCCCGAGGAGGAGAACTGCTCCCAGGAGACCGAAGCCAGCGCCCATGATGAACGGCGCCTGCCAGCCGAGGGTATCGGCGAGCCAGCCCCCGCTGATGGTGCTGGCCATCTGGGCGATTCCACTCAGGACCGTGAGCCAGGCCATGGCCGCCGGGGCATGCTCCGGGGAAAACCAGTCTGAATACATAACGGTGAGCGTCACCCAGGCGGCAGCGCTCACGCCAACGATCCCGCGTCCGATGACAAGCCAGGCGGGATCGGGCGCCGCGAGGAGAACGGCACACCCCACGCTCGCGATCAGGAGTCCGGCGACGCAGAACGGCTTCCGCCGGCCCCACCAGTCCGAGGCCAGACCGATCGGGAGACGGAGAACCAGCTGGCCAACCCCATAGGCGGCCACGATCAGGCCGATCATCGTGAACGAGGCGCCTAGCGCCTCGGCGTACACCGGCAGGATCGGGACATAGATGTACAGGGCCGCCCAGTAGAACAGCGCGGCCGCGCCAAACGGAATCGTCGGTCGGCGCGCACCGGGGATGGGACCGGCGATAGTTCGCCAGAGAATCAGCACGCGGCGATTGCTCAACACGGGGCGATTGTAGCAGGAGGAAGCCCGACAAGGCACGCCCCGTGCACACTACCCTTCCACCATGCGTCGCGTGCTTTCACGTCAGGTCCGATTAGTTCTGGTAGTCCTGGCACTCCTCGGTGGCATCATCGCGCTCTTGCAGCTGCCAGGCCGTCCGGGGACCACGCCCGTTCCCCCGTCGATTCGCACTGTATCTCACCGATCGTGCCAGCACGATCCCGCACCGGTGCCCCCGCCCCCTGCTGGCGTGAACTACCTGCACACCTGCGGGAACGAAATCTATGACGCACGCGGTCACCCGATCCGCATTGTCGGGGTGAGCTGGTTTGGGCTGGAGACGCCCGCTATGGCTCCGGACGGCCTCTGGGTCCGAAACTGGCAGACAATCCTCGATCAGCTTGCCGCGCTCGGGTTCAATACGCTCCGGCTGCCCTTCAGCGATGACATCTTCCAGCCAGGCGCCCGACCCTCCGGGATCAACTACCTGCTCAATCCAGACCTGACCGGACTGACCAGTCTCGAGGTGATGGACCGCATCATCGCCGGGGCCAGACAGCGCGGTCTGCGCGTCCTGTTGGACCGCCACCGGCCGACCAGCGCCGGCCAGAGCGACCTCTGGTACACGCGTCAGCGCAGCGAGGCAGACTGGATCGCCGAATGGCAGTTTCTCGCTCGCCGCTACCGGGGAAACGACGCAGTCATCGGCGCAGACCTGGAAAACGAGCCGCGCGGACCGGCGACCTGGGGCACCGGCGACCCGGCGACGGACTGGCGCCTGGCGGCACAGCGCGCGGGCAATGCCATCCTTGCCATCAACCCGTACTGGCTGATCTTCGTCGAGGGGATCGAGCACATCGGCAACGACTGGTACTGGTGGGGAGGAAACCTGGCTGGGGTGGCCCGCGCGCCGGTCGTCCTCAACCTTCCCAACCGGGTGGTGTACAGCCCGCATGACTACGGCCCGGATGTGTATCCCCAGGGCTGGTTTCGTGATCCGACATTTCCGCGCAATCTTCCCGGAGTCTGGGATGCCCACTGGGGATACATCGCCGCCCAGGACCGCGCACCGGTAGTACTCGGCGAGTTCGGCGGACGATCCGTGGGAAGCGACGCCGAGGGCCAGTGGCACCGCACCCTGGTCGCGTACCTCACCGATCATCAGATCGGCTTCATCAGCTGGGCGCTCAATCCGGATTCCGCCGACACCGGTGGAATCCTCCAGGATGATTGGCTGACAGTCAACACCGGCAAGACCCAGCTCTACACGACCGGTGCCCTGCCGCCGCGTCCGGGATCAAGCGGCCCGGCAGTGCAGGCAGGGCCAGCGATCGAACTCACCAGCCATCGCGCTGGCTCTCCGATCCCTGGTCCCAACGCGAGCTTCATCATTACCCTGCTCAATCACAGCGGCCGAGAGATCCCTCTTGGCCGCGTCACGATCCGCTACTGGGTCGCTCAACCGGCGCCGAGCCTGGCCGCGGATGTCGACTGGGCCCAGATCGGCGCTTCCAGCGTGACCGTTCGCGTGGTGCCAGATCAGCGGGGGAGTCAGCAGGCGTATCTCGAGATCGGCTTCCATGACCAGACCCTCGCACCCTATGGAACGACCGGCCCGATCCTGATTCGCTACCACCGCACCGATTGGAAGCCGATCGATCCGACCAGCGATTACAGCTTCCCGCCGGGCCCTGCCGATCTACCAGCAGAACGATTAGCCCTATACCAGAACGGACGTCTGATTACCGGTCGGCCGCCTTGACGGCCCCGATCCGGCGCTGTTATGATCGTATTAAATGAGGTTGTTGGCGCAGCGTCGTATTTCTGCCCAAAGGCATGCGCCGTATCCGGCGCTTCCGTACAGTTTGTGCGGCCCGGATCTCCGCCTCATCGATACCTGGCGCCACCAGCAGGCACAGCCGCAACGTCGGGAGATCAGCGTGGACCGCGGGAACGTTGCGCTGGGCCTTTTTTGCTGGGCGCGCGACCTTGTGGACGAAGGAAAAGATGCCTCGCCAGGAAGAGAATTACGTTGGCCTGTTCATTGACTGGGATAATCTTGCGATCAGTACTGCCGTCGATTTCTCCGGCGCCGTTCCAGATGTTCGAGCAATTGTCAAGGCTGCCCAGCGTTTTGGAACCATCCTCGTCGCCCGCGCTTATGCCGAATGGAACGTGAGTAGCGACCGCCTCTCGGTCTACCGCGCAGGAATCGAACCGATCTACGCGCCAACCTTCCGCTTCGAGTCCGAGACCGGGGGCACTGGCTCCCGCGGCAAGAGCCTGGCTGATCCGTGCCTCGTCACCGACTGCATCGATACCCTCCACCTGATGCCGGAGATCAACGTCTTCGTCCTCGTATCCGGCGACAAAGACCTGATTCCTATCGTCCGCCTTGCCCAGCTCCGCGGAAAGCGCGTGGTCGTGATCGGCCCGGATTTCGCGGCGGCGATCCTGCGCGACATGGCCGATGAGTACATCCCCTACCGCCACCTTGCTGAGACATCGGAGAATCCACCGACTGAGGTGAGCGTCCACGGGGCTCGCGGCCAGCGGCGTGCCACGGGCGCACCGGCGAACCGGAATACCGGAGGCCATGCGCCGCCCCGCTCCCCATCCCCGGCGCGCGCTCCCGCCGCCCTTGCCGTAGCTTCCGCTCCATCTACCTCGGCCGAACCGAATGGAACGCCTGCGGAAACACCCGCTCCTCCGC
>JADGGD010000314.1 GCA_019690095.1 Chloroflexota bacterium | reverse complement strand
GGACCAGCGTGGGTGTAGATGACCCCCTCGGCCGACCGCGCAGCCTGACTGCCGATCACGTTGACGATGCCGAGGACCCGCGCTCCCCGCTGCCGGGCCTCCGACATCGAGACGAGGACATCGACTGTCTCGCCGGACTGGGTGATCGCCACAAAGAGCGTCTCTCGATCAATGATCGGGTTGCGATACCGGAACTCGTCCGCGTAGTCGACCTCCACCGGAATGCGGGCGAGGTCCTCGAGCATGAACTTGCCAATCAGACCAGCGTGCCAGGCCGTGCCGCACCCGACCAGAAGGACGCGGCGGAAGGTGCGCCACTCATCCTCGCTCCACTCAACCCCTTCGAAGGTAACGCTGGGTGGGTCCTGACTCACCCGGCCCCGGATGGTATCCGAGACGGCGCGCGGTTGCTCAAAGATCTCTTTGAGCATGAAATGCTTGTAACCGCCTTTCGCCGCCGCAACCGGGTCCCAGCTCACGATGGTCGGCTGCTTCTCGACCGGTCGCCCATCCAGATCGAGGCAGCGGAAGCCCGTCCGGGTGATGACGGCCATCTCCCGATCGCCAAGGAACACCATGGTGCGGGTGTGGTCCAGGATCGCGGGCAGATCCGAGGCGACGAACATCTCCCCCTGGCCGAGGCCAATCGTCACCCCACCGGCGTTGCCCAGCCGCGCGGCGACAAGCCGATCCGGCTCACGCAGGCTCATCAGGACGATAGCGTGATTCCCCCGCAGCTCGCGGAATGCCCGGCGCGCCGCGAGCTCCAGCGTGGCCCCATCGCGGCAGTATGACTCGACGAGGTGGACGATCACTTCGGTATCGGTCTCACTCCGAAAGACGTGGCCGCGTTCGCGCAGGTGCTGACGTAATTCGACATAATTCTCGACAATGCCGTTGTGGATGACGACGATCTCCCCGCGGCAGTCGAGATGAGGATGGGCATTGATCTCGCTCGGTTTGCCGTGCGTGGCCCAGCGGGTGTGCCCGATGCCAATCGTCCCATGCGGCGGCTCGCGCTCGAGGGCGCGCTCCAGCTCGATGAGCTTGCCCACACTGCGGCGGATCGCGATCCGGCCGTCCTCGATCAGGGCGAGGCCCGCTGAATCATAGCCGCGGTATTCCAGACGCTTCAACCCTTCGAGAACGATACGGGTTGCATCCCGTTCGCCAATATAGCCAACAATTCCGCACATCCGCCTCTTCCCCCCGGGGGTACGTTTCCCCGCTGGTCCGCGCAAGTTTCGGGCCGACAGGCCGGCGGAGCCCCTGGCCTGGTCCACGGGCGATTTGCCCGCTTTCCACCCCGAGGCGCCCGGCCGGATGCCGACATTGTACCAGGCGGCCTGGTGCCCGCGGCTGTCGAGTTTGTCCGCCTTATGGCGGAGATGCCTCCGGGCGGCTTCCCGACCCAACCGGGGCCGGCGGGAAGCGGTGCTCCGGTGGCAGCAGGGCGGCGATCCGGACCATCAGATCATGGGCAAGGATCGGCAGTTCCTCCCGGCGGCAGGGTGGTGGATGGTACGGCTCGCCTACGACGATGTGGAGAGTGCGTCGCTGGAGCACGCCGGGCCAGGAGAGAATCTCCCGGATCCCCCACATGCCGACCGGAACAATCGGGGCTCCTGATCGCTGGGCCAGGAGAATCGCCCCCGGCCGGGCCGGCTGCAGGTAGCCGGTCGGACTGCGGTGCCCCTCCGGGAAGATGCCCAGCGCCTTTCCCTCGCTCAGCACCTGGAGGGCGCGGCGGTAGGCGGAGCGGTCGGCCTCGCCGCGCCGTACCGGGAACGCCTCGAACCACCGGGAAAGCAGGCCGAGGAAGGGATGATCCCACGCCTCCTGTTTCGCCATATAGTAGATCTTCCGCGGAAGAAAGGCGCCGAGGATCGGCGGATCGGTCAGATGCAGGTGATTGGGCGCGATGATCACCGCGCCGGTCCGGGGCAGGTTCTCCAGACCGCGCACCTCGATATTGCCGAGCAGACGGGTCACGAGGCTTACGCTGACGCAGGCGATGTCGTAAAAGGTAATCATGGGTCCAGACCGGCGATGATATCGAGGACACGGGCGACCTCCTCCTCGATTGTCATCGTCGAGGTATCGATGATGATCGCATCCGGCGCCGGGCGCAGCGGCGCCACGGAGCGCGCCTGATCCAGACGATCGCGCTCGGCCATCTCCCGGGCAACCGCGGCCGGATCCACCGCCTGACCCATCGCCCGGAGCTGGCTGACCCGGCGGGCGACCCGCACCGGGAGCGGTGCATCCAGGTACAGCTTGAGACCGGCGTCTGGCACGACCACTGTCCCGATGTCGCGGCCAGCCATGACCACCCGGCCGCGACGGGCAACCTGCCGCTGGAGCGGGAGCATCTCGGCGCGCACCTCCGGGTGGGCAGCCACGATAGACACGGCTTGTGCCACCGCGGGTGAGGCGAGCTCGGCGGTGATGTCCTGCCCGTTCACCCGAACGCGGTATCCCGGTGGCGCATCCCCCGGGGCCCGCTCGATCTCGATCGTTGCCTGCCGCGCCAGCGCCGCGAGGCACGGCCCATCTCGCGGGTCAATTCCCCGGGCGAGAGCGAGCCAGGTCAGGGCCCGATAGAACGCGCCGGTATCCAGGTAGACATAGCCAAGCGCCGCGGCGATGCGCTGTCCGACCACCGTCTTGCCGGAGCCTGCCGGGCCGTCGATCGCGATCACCGATGGTCGCACGTCGCCTCCGGTGGAGTATTCT
>JADGGD010000313.1 GCA_019690095.1 Chloroflexota bacterium | reverse complement strand
ACGCCCGAGCTGATGTGCACGACGGTGCCGCCGGCGAAGTCCAGTGCGCCGAGCCGGTGGAGCCAGCCGCCGGTTGACCAGACCCAGTGGGCGATCGGGTCGTAGACGAAGGTAGCCCACAGCAGGCTGAAGAAGACGAAGGCCTTAAAGCGCTTCCGTTCCGCGAAGGCACCACTGATCAGGGCCGGGGTGATGACCGCGAACATCATCTGAAAGAGCATATAGGCCTGGTGGGGGACGGTCGGGGCGTAGTCCTTGTTCGGTTCCAGGCCGACGCCGCGCAGTCCAAGCCAATCCAGTCCGCCGATGATTCCCCAGTGGTCAGGGCCGAAAGCGAGGGTGTAGCCCCAGAGCACCCACTGGACACTGATCAGGCACAGGACGAAGAAGCTGTGCATGATCGTCGCGAGCACGTTCTTTTTGCGAACGAGGCCGCCGTAAAAGAATCCCAGCGCGGGCGTCATGAGCATGACCAGGGCGCTGGCGGTGAGGATCCACGCGGTGTCTCCTGAGTTCATCTCCCTACCTACCCGTCAAACGCTTTCGTGCGGTCGCGCGAACCGGACTGTTGTGGCTATGGCAACAATACGCCAGGGGAGAATCAATCCGCTACGGGCCCGGTGCCAGAAGTCGAGTGAAGAAGATTTGTGCCTTTAGCACAAAGGATTGAGGCTTATCGCCGCCACTCCGGCCGATCTGGCTCGCTCAGCGGGCCTGGTTGCGCCCGGGACGCAGGGACTGGAGATGCTCGAGGAAGGCGACGAGAATCGGCTCGGAGATGGCCGCGCGGGCGCTCTCCCAGAACTCGTCGGCCCACGGGCGGCCGTCGGGATAGCGCCATTCGTACTCCAGCGCCTGCATGGCCATCTCAAGCTTATCGAGCTCGCGGAGGACCCGGGCCTCGCGGGTTGCGCCTGCGGTGTACTCCCGCCAGAGGGCATTCAGCGCGGACGCCTCGGGTAATGCCCCGACGATCGCGCGGAATGCGGCGGTCTCACGCCTTCGTTTCTCCACCGATCCGATGCGGTCGGCCGGCGTGAGATCGCCGACGCGGGCCTCGGCGAGGTCGTGGAGCAAGGCCAGGCGGACCATGCGGTCAACATCCAGGCCAAGGCGGGAGCCGACCAGCATAGCGAGGATCGCGAGCCGGAAGCTGTGGTCGGCCACGCTTTCCGGATCGGGAATGCCGACCCGGACCCAGCCGGCGCGTGCCAGGCGTTTGAGCTGGCCGGCTGCCTCCAGGACCGGCAGGAGGGGGGCTAGAAATGAGTTGTCCGGTGTACCGCAATCGCGCGGTGGCGAGGAGCTCACAGTGGCGTAAGGCCTCCTGGCGGAGTTATCCGGTATTCGCCGCACGGTCGCGTCGCGGCCGGAACGCGGCCGGGCAGAGCCGCGCGGGATCCGACGTGTGCCGCGGGAGGGGCGGTCTTTATTCCATTTTCCATTATTCCACGCCGCATTCCGGATCCCTTCGGGACGACCGCACGAACCCGGCCCGCAATATATATGCTACACTGGCGGCAGGACTGGTGGCTGCCTGTCCGGACTCCGCTATAGGTGTGCGGGGTAAACCCGTACGGACAAATCCGGGTTTATTCCGACACTGCACGGACGCGCTGATGGCTATAATCGCCGGTCGGACGAAGCACGTCGAGATTTGTGGCTGGCATCGATGCGAAGGGTGACTCCGGAACGGTCGTCTGGCCCCTTCGGCCGGCCGGCCGGATGCGGGTGGCAGTTCCTGCGCGCGATCTCTGTGGCCATGCGTCTCGCCGCAACTGGCGGCGGCCTGGCCGTCGGTCTCCTCCCGCGAGCTGCGTTTGCTGCGGCGCGGTCGCCGTTCAGCCCGTCCTCCCCCCAGGCCCGGGAGATTGCCAGCCTCTTCTGGATCCTGATTATCGTGGCTGGCGTGATCTTCGTTGGGGTCGAAGGGGTTCTCCTCTACACCGCCTTTGCCCACCGGGAGCGACCGGGACGTGCTCCATCCCAGTTCACGGGCAATACCCGCGTGGAGATCGCCTGGACTGTCGGCCCGGCCATCCTCCTGGCGGTGATCTTCTATCTGACCGTTCGTACGATGGGGCAGGTATCCGCGGTGGCGGGGGATCCGCTGGAGATTCGCGTCATCGCGCACCAGTGGTGGTGGGAAGTCCGGTATCCTGCCGAAGGGGTGGTGACGGCGAATGAAATCCACGTGCCGGTGGGCGAGCCGGTCCTGATCCACCTGGAATCGGCCGATGTCATCCACAGCTTCTGGGTGCCTCAGCTCGCCGGCAAGACCGACGCGAACCCCGGCCACGTCAATGATCTGACGTTCACCGCCAGTGAGCCCGGCGTCTATCTCGGCCAGTGCGCCGAGTTCTGCGGCGTCGAGCACACCTGGATGCTGATCCGGGTTGTTGCCGAGCCGCCCGCACAATTCCAGGACTGGGTAGCGAGCCAGCGGCGCCCGGCGGGAACCCCGTCCGGCCTGGCGGCCGAGGGTGCCCGGGTGTTCCAGACCCAGACGTGCGGGAGCTGTCACACCATCGCCGGGACTGCCGCGAACGGGGTTGCCGGACCGGACCTGACCCACGTGGCCAGCCGGGCAACGATCGGCGGCGGCGTCCTGCCGAATACACCAGAGGCGATGCGGCGCTGGCTGGCCGATCCCCAGGCGGTCAAGCCCGGCGCCCTCATGCCAAACTTCAAGCTGACCCCAGACGAGGTCCAGGCCCTCGCCGCCTACATGGAAAGCCTGCATTGA
>JADGGD010000060.1 GCA_019690095.1 Chloroflexota bacterium | reverse complement strand
CCGGAGGCATAGCCGCCGATTCCGTTTGTGACCAGCCACTCGCATTCCAGTGCGGCCTCGAGGTTTCCACACACCTCACGGCCCAGCACGATCATCCTCACTCACCTCAAAGCGCGCAGTCCCAGCGGCCCCTACCAGTACCACCCTGGCCCCCGCTTATCCCGGCCGACCCCGGGTTAACCGCACTCGCGCCGATTCTCATTACTCGCGCGTCCTGGCGCCCCTGCGGCACCGGCCTGCGCTGCCTCGCGACAGCGTGCACCCCACGACCAGATCACTCCACGGCACCTAGCGGACCCCGAGCACCAAGGAGGCGACGGAGATTGTCTGTCGTCGCCCGAGCCACCTCCTCGAGCGAACAGCCGCGCAGGCGCGCGACCTCCCGAGCGATATCCCCGATATCGGCCGGCTCGGTCGTCCGCCCCGGCAGGGGATACGCGTCGGTCTCCAGGAGCAGACGATCCAGCGGTATCCCGCGGATGGCGGCGCGCAGGGCCGCGTTCTCCGGTCGGATGACCGGCTTGCCGACCGAGAGATAGAGCCCCAGGTCGAGGAGCTGACCGGCGAGCGCAGAATCCCCGACGAAGTAGTGGACGACTGCGCCCGCCGACGGAAGACCGCGCGCGGCGAACTCAGCAATCGCCGTCGGAAAGGCATCGCGAATGTGCAGATTCACCGGTAAGCCAAGTCGGTCGGCCAGGTCCAGCTGTGCCCGAAATGCCTGCCGCTGATCCTCGACGGAGAGCTTCGCCTCGACCCCGTCCAGACCGATCTCGCCGATGAATCCGACCGAGGGATGCCGGGCAAGCTGCTCGAGCGCCGTCAGGTCAGCGGGGGTAAGTGGGGCGGTAAGCCAGGATGGATGGAAGCCAACCGCCGCGACGACACCGGCGAATTGGGCAGCAAGGTCAATTGAGCGACGAGATGACGCGAGATCGATGCTCACCGCGACAAGCAGGTGCACACCCCTGGCCCGAGCACGCGTGACGATGCCTGAGGGGTCGGCATAGGCGTGAAGATGAACGTGCGCGTCGGCCAGGATCACCGGATAACCTCGCGCTCGGGCCGCGGCACATGCTGGGGACGCAGGGTCTCCTCGACGAACGCCAGGAAGAGAATCGCGGCAGCCAGTCCAATCCCGCTCAGCGCCACTGCCGCCAGGCTCAGCCCGAGTACATCGGCCACGGCTCCCACAACCATTGGGCCGCCCGTTGACCCGGCATCGCCGATGAGCCGCCAGATGCCGAGAAATTGTCCTGTCTCTCCTGGCGGTGCCAGGTCCGCCCCCAGGGTCATCATGGAACCTGATCCCAGACCATTGCCCAGGCCGATGAGGATCGTGACCACCAGCAAGGACAGAAAGCTGTGGGTAAGCGGAACCAGTCCCATGCCGAGCGCGAGCAGTACAAACGAGGGAACGATGGCAAAGCGGCGTCCAAAACGATCCATCACCACGCCGGCCGGGTAGAACAGGGACATATCAACGGCGGCTGAGGCGCTCATAATCGTGCCGACCGCGCTGACGTCAAGCCCAACTGCATATGCACCATAGACCGGAATGATGAACTGCCGTCCCGCCCGAATCATCTGGGCAAAGACCTGAGCGAGTCCAACCGTGGCAAGAGAGCGGGCATTCTGGCGAACGAGTCGCGGGATCGCGCGCCAGTCGGTCCTGTCTTTCGGCCCGGCGTGGCGCTTCGACTCCGGCACAAAGAGGAACGCGACCACCGTCGCCACGAAGGCGACCCCCGCGTAGACGAAGAAAGGGGCAACCAGGCCGAGGTAGTAGGCAGTCAGACCACCGACAGCCGGCCCGGCGAAGGTACCGATGCGATTCACCCCGCCAAACGTGGCCAGTGCTCGGCCTCGCTCGCGGAGCGGGACTTCTTCCGCGAGAAAGGTGTGGCGGGAGAGGCTCCAGAGCGCGCTCCCTACCCCGGACAGGAACCGGAAGAGTACCAGCAGAGGGATAGCCCTGGATACCCCCAGCCCCAGGGCAGTCACCACCAGCGACGCCGCGCCGAGAATCATGGCCGGGCGGCGCCCGATGCGTGCGACGATCAGCCCGGCCGGTACGTCCGATGCCAGTGTGCCCAGGGCGGCCATCGCCACGACAATACTGGCCACCTCGAACGAGGCCCCGAGCTGCCGAACATAGAGTGGTAAGGTCGGGATGAGCAGTCCGCTCGCAAACGAGAGGAGAAGCGAGGGGAGATACACCGAGAGAAAGAGATCACGCCGCGTCATGAAAGTGCGCTCCAACCAGCCGCGATCGCCGGCCCCCACCGCGAGAGGCCCGACGCACGTATGATACTGCACCGGGATGAGGGCCGGAGTCCGAGGACGTTGACACAGCCGGGCAGCCGATGATACGATGGTCGCGAAGAATGACTGACGTGTCAGTCACCTTCCGGGCGACTGGCCCACCGGGCGCGTCCCGGTCAGACGGCGACCGCTGATCGCGCATCACTGCAAGACCCCGGGAGATACGTGTGCGACCCTTAATTCGGGCAATCGCCTTCCTGCGCCCATACTGGCTGACAGCGCTCGGCTCGCTCCTCGCTCTTCTCGTCTTCAATGTTGCGAACCTGATCTACCCGCAGCTGATTCGACGGATCATCGACCTGGGCATCGCTCGCCGTGACTGGACAGCGGTGCTCCTCTCTACCGCCGGTCTCCTGATCATCGCGCTCATTCGCGGCAGTTGCGGCTTTCTGCAGGGCTACCTGGCCGAGAAGGCTTCGCAGGGCGCGGCGTATGACCTCCGGAACCTGATCTACGGGAAGCTCCAGACACTCGGCTTCAGTTACCACGACCAGGCCCAAACGGGTCAGCTCCTGACCCGGGTGACGAGCGATGTGGAGATCGTACGTCAGTTCGCCGGCCAGGGGCTTCTCCAGTTCCTGGGGGCAATCGTGACCATCGTCGGCACGGCTGCGATTCTGATCGCCATGAACCCGACCCTGGGGCTCCTCGCGCTTCTTGTTCTTCCCTTCATCGCCTTCGTCTTCGGCCGCTTCGCCAGCACCGTTCAGCCCCTCTTCCGAGAGGTCCAGGCTCGCCTCGGTGCGCTCAACACGATCCTCGAGGAAAACCTCGCCGGCGTCCGGGTGGTCAAGGCGTTCGGCCGAGAGGAGTTTGAGCGCGCCCGCTACGATCGCGCGAACCAGGCCCTCCTCGCTGAGAACCTGCGCGTCGTGCGGATTATGAGCCTCAATTTCCCGCTGATCTTCTATATCGGGAACCTCGGTTCCGCCCTGATCGTGTGGTACGGCGGTATTGAAGTCATCCGCCGGGCACTGACCCTGGGCGAGCTCGTCGCTTTCACCTCGTACCTCGGCTTCCTTATGTTCCCGATGTTCGTCCTGGGGATGATCGCCACGATGCTTGGCCGCGCCGCGGCATCAGCCCAGCGCATCTTTGAGGTCATCGACGCCGAGAGCGAGGTACGGGAACGAGAGGATGCGATCGAGCTACCACCGATCACCGGGCGGATCGAGTTCCAGCACGTCAGTTTTCGCTACGCTGGGGCCGAGCAGAAGGCCCTCGACGATGTCAGCTTCACCATCGAGCCAGGACAGACAGTTGCCATCGTGGGTACAACCGGCTCCGGCAAGAGTACGATCGTCAACCTGATCCCCCGCTTCTACGATCCATCGGCCGGCCGCGTGCTCATTGACGGCATCGATGTGCGCGACGTGACCCTCGACAGCCTGCGGCGTCAGATCGGCATCGTGATGCAGGATACCATCCTTTTCAGCGGGACGATCCGGGAGAACATTGCCTACGGGCGCCCGGATGCCTCGCTGGACGAGGTCGTCGCCGCCGCCCGTGTGGCCCAGGCCCACGAGTTTATTCTCGAACAGCCGAACGGATACGAGACACTGATTGGCGAGGGGGGCGTCGGGCTCAGCGGCGGTCAGCGCCAGCGCATCGCGATCGCCCGGGCGCTTCTCCTTGATCCTCGCATCCTGATTCTTGACGACAGCACCTCCTCGGTCGATGCCGAGACCGAGTATCAGATTCAGCAGGCGATGGATCAGCTCATCGCGGGGCGGACAACGCTCATCATTGCCCAACGCATCAGCAGCGTCCGCCGCGCCGACCAGATCCTGGTCATCGACGAAGCGAAGATCGTAGCGCGCGGGACTCACGAGGAGCTTCTGGCCACCTGTCCGCTCTACGGCGAGATCGTCTCGTCCCAGCTGCGCGACGACGTCCACCCACTGCTCACCCGCGAGGTCGTCTGACGATGTTCCGTGGCCCTTTACACGCTCACGCCGATCTGCCCGAGGGCCGCGCGGCCGACAGCCAGCTGGTCCTCCGGCGTTTGCTGGCGCTTATCCTGCCCTATCGGCTCGCGCTCCTGACCATTCCCCTTCTCGGTGTGGTTGTCGCCGCCTCGAGCGCGCTGGCGCCGCTCCTCACCGGTATCGCATTCGACCAGTTCATCGCCCACGATGATATCGCCGGTCTGGTCCGAACTGTCCTCCTGCTGGTGGGGGTCTATACGGCCGGCATGCTGGCGCGCGCCGCCCAGTCGTATCAGATGGGCTGGATCGCCCAGCGTGTCCTGGCCCGCCTGCGGTCCGATATCTTCGCGGCGATCCAGCGCCAGTCGCTCCGCTTCTTCGACCACCACGAGAGCGGCGATCTCCAGTCGCGCCTGGTGAACGATGTTGATGTGATCAATACCCTGCTTGGCCAGGGGCTTGTCCAGGCCTTCGCCGGTCTCCTGGGCATCACCGGTGTCCTGATCGGCATGTTCAGCCTGAACTGGCGGCTGGCGCTGGCTAGCTGTCTGGTGATCCCGCTGATGTTCGCGACGACGAACACCTTCTCCAACCTGGCTCGGCAGGCCTTTCGCAGGGCACGGGAGACCATTGGCGACGTCTCGGCTAATCTCCAGGAGGACATCGCCGGTGTGAAAGTCGCCCAGGCCTTTAATCGGGTCGAGATCAACCGTGCCCGCTTTGCCGAGCGGAACCGCGCGAACCGGGACGCCAACATCGGCGCCAGTGCGGTGACTGCGGCCTTCTTCCCGGCTATGGATGTGCTTTCAACGCTGGCGATCAGCATTGTGGTCGGCTACGGCGGCTGGATGGTGATCGCCGGTCAGGCATCCCTCGGCATGATCGTGGCCTTCCTGGGTTACGTCCAGCAGTTCTTCTGGCCTATTCAGCAGCTCGGCCAGCTGTATACCCAGGCCCAGTCCGCTCTCGCCGCCGCGGAGCGGATCTTCGAGCTCATCGACGAGCCGGTGGATATGCTCCCACCGGCGCACCCGGTCCGTCTGGAGCGCATCGCCGGGCGGATCCAGTTCGAGGATGTCGAGTTCGCCTACGAGCCCGACCATCCAGTCCTTCAAGGCGTAAGCTTCGTCGCCGAACCGGGCCAGACTATCGCGCTTGTCGGACCAACCGGGGCTGGCAAAACGACTATCGTGAGTCTGATCGCCCGCTTCTACGACGTGACCGCCGGGCGAATCACCCTGGATGGGATTGATCTCCGGGATCTCGACCCGATCGACCTGCGGCGCCAGATGGGGATCATCCCCCAGAACAGCTTCCTGTTCAGCGGATCCATCCGTGACAACATCCGCTACGGGCGTCTGGAGGCCACGGATGCCGAGATCGAGCACGCCGCACGCCTGGCCCGTGCCGATGACTTCATTCGCCGCCTTCCTGCGGGTTATGACACGCCTGTCGGAGAGCGGGGCAAGAACCTGAGCCAGGGACAGCGACAGCTCATCGCGATCGCCCGCGCGCTTCTCGCCGATCCCCGGATCCTCATCATGGATGAGGCGACGAGCAGTGTGGATACGCGCACCGAGCAGCTCATCCAGCAGGCCCTGACCGAACTCCTGAAGAACCGGACGAGCTTCGTGATCGCCCATCGCCTGAGCACGGTCCGGAATGCCGATCTGGTTCTGGTGGTGAACGACGGTCGGATCGTGGAGCGCGGAACGCACCGGGAGCTCCTGGAACGGAACGGCCTCTACGCAGAGCTCTATCGGCGCCAGTTCCGGGATGCCGACCTGGCGGCGGCGCACAGCTGAAGCGGCATCGGCCGCGGTCAGGCGCCCCGGCCGTACCGCATCGGGCAGGATCAGGCCAGTCCGAGCTCCGGGGCGATCTCGCGCATCGCGTCGATCACAGTCTGAATGTGCTCGTCGAGGGACACGCCGAGCAGAGCCGCGCCGTTGATGATGTCCTCCCGCCGGACCGCGCGTGCGAATGCCTTATCCTTCATCTTCTTCTTGACCGCGGCGACATCTACGTCGCGAAGGCTTCGGCTTGGCCTGACGAGGGCTACCGCGACGATAAAGCCTGTAAGCTCATCCACCGCAGGTAGCGCCTTATCCATCCAGCTCTTCCGCTCCAGATTCAGGTAGTCGGCGTGGGCAAGGATGGTATAGATGACCTCCTCGGGCACGCCGGCCGCCCGCAGGATCGGTGCCCCCTCCCGGGGGTGTTGCTCGGCATTCGGGTGGATCTCCCAGTCGAAGTCATGGAGGAGCCCGGCTAGCCCCCAGAGATCCGGATCACCGCCAAATCGCCGCGCGTAGCTCCGCATGGCCGCCTCGACCGCCAGGCAGTGCTTAATGAGATTCTCGTTCTTCACGTATTGTCGAAGCAGGGCCATTGCCTGGTCGCGGTCCACGATGCCTCCCCATGCATCTCGACGATCTCTTCGAACACCGTCCGCGAGCAGCGAGCCGACTCACGGGCCGGCCAGACGCTCGCGCTGGGCGAAGACATGATAATCGATCCGGGGGAAAGGATTGTCCAGGACAGCGACCGCATCCAGGAAGCGCTCCTCCTCCGGTCCGAGCTGGCCGGCCTCGATGATCATCGCGAGGCGGTTGAAGCGGGCGAGGTGCTGCTGAAAGCGTGCGCTGGCGTACTCGCGCGCCTGACCGGTGCTGATCAGAAACGGCCAATCGCTGGATTCCAGGAGAAGGAGCTCGCGGGCGAGCTGATTGAGCGCGCGGAGGCGCCATCCGTCCGCCTGCGGATAGGCAGCCACCAGCTGCTCCATGCGCCGTTCGGCCGCGTGAATCAACGGCCAGATCCACTCGGTCTGCGGGTTCAGCCAGGTCCAGTGGGTGCCGCCCGCGCCCCATGAGCTCTCCGGCAGGGTGAGGACCTCCTCCGGGGGATAACGCTCCAGGTAGTCGTTCGCGGTAATGATGCCCACGCTCTCACTGCGGGCGAGGCGCTCCAGCACTCCCTTGAGCCACTCGATCCCCTCGAACCACCAGTGCCCGAAAAGCTCCGTATCGTAGGCCGAGACGACCAGACACGGCTGATGGTGCTCGGCATAGTACCCCTGGACGATCTCGGTGACCAGAGCCGCAAAATGGTCCGCGTGCAGGGCAGTTCGAGCCCGGGCCGCTGCCGGATCGTAGAGCTCCTTCTGGCCCAGATCCACATCCGGGCCGGTCACCCGCCAGTACTGGAGCCCCGACAGAGGATCCTTCCGATGGAACTCGCGATAGAGGAAGTCTCCTGGATAGCCGTGTCTGGCCGACCATACCTGCAGGCCGGTCCGGGCATCACGCCCGAACACCGCCACTCTGGTCGACTGCACGTAGTACGGTCGAAGCGTGGTCCGCCGGGAGGCCACCGGTCGGGGATCCGCGCGGACAGCCAGCTCGCGCTGGGGCAGCCCTCCATATGGTCCATGAACATCATCCGCCACCTTCCCGACCATCGTCCCGCCTTCGATCACGTGGCTGTCAGTGAAGAAGTACAAGAGATTGAGGTCGGCAAGGAACTCCTCAATACCCGGCTTGTAATATGCCTGTCCATCGGTGTGCTGGTAAAAAGCCGGTCGGTAGCCGCACTCGGGTAGCCAGATGCCGTACGGAGCGTGTCCGAGGTGATAGCGCGTCGTCTCGATGCCCGTGGCGATCTGGGCGTAGATCGAGGAATCGCGCTCGAGGAGTGGCAGGTAGCCGTGGGTGGCGGCACTCGTCAGAATATCGAGGTTGCCAGCGTCGCGCAGGCCGCGGAAGGCGCCCACGAGATCGCGCCCGAAGCGATGCTGGAACGAGTCCTGAACATGCTCGTACCAGGCACGGTAGAAGTGAGCCAGCTCTTCGAACCGTCGCTCGCCGTGCTCGGCAAAGCGCCGGGCGTCCGCGCGCGCCACCTCAATCTCCTCCTGAAGATAGAGCTCGAAGTGTTCGCGGACATCGCGATCGGCCAGTTGTTCAAGGAGGATGGGCGTCAGGCCGATCGTAAGGCGCGGCTCAATCCCCGCTTGCTTCAGGTCATAGAGAGCATCTAGAAGAGGCACATAGGTCTCGGCGACCGCCTCGTGGATCATCTCTTCGCCGTGCGGCCAGCGGCCGGCCATGCGCACGTAGGGGAGATGGCTGTGGAGGACAAAGGTGAAATATCCTTGCTTCATCGCGCGACTCCTCAGGGCGGCAGCGCCCGCGTTTTCTGGCCGGCAGAGAGAAGATAGAAATAATCCCCCGGCCGGAGCCCGGCCAGGGGACTCAAGGGTGAACCAGGGAAGAGCGAGCCTACTTATCCTGCTTCTCGAGATCGTCCAGATTCAGCGTATTGATGAAATCACGGAAAACCGACAGCTTCTTCAGTTCTTCCTCGCGAACTGGCTCCGGCTGCTCGTGCGCCGGCTCCGGCTCCGCCGCTGGCGCGTCCCCGTCCAGTGCCACCGCGGCCTTATCTAGGACCGACTCTTCCGCATAAATCGGTGCATCGACCCGGACAGCCAGGGCGATCGCGTCGCTCGGCCGAGAATCGATCTCTACCTGCCGACCGTCGATCTCCAGCGCGACCCGGGCATAGAACACATCCTCAGCCAGGTCATTTACCACCACACGCGTGACCCGCGCGCCCAGCTCGCCGATCACGGACTTCAGGAGATCGTGAGTCATCGGCCGGGGTACCTGCACCTTCTGCAACTGCATGACGATAGCATCGGCCTCGTTATTTCCAATCCAGATCGGCAGGTACCGGTCGGCACCCTTTTCCTTGAGGACAACGACCCGCTGGTACGTCTGCAGGTTCACTCGGACGCTTTCCACGACCATTTCGACCAGCATGGCGGTTCTCCTCTCCACTACCTGGATATCGCGATGATCGGGCCCTTCCGGGTCGCTCCGCACTCCCTGTGCCATCGGTGCGGCGACACCAATCAAGTGGACCACGGCATGGCACCTCACGTGTTCGCGGCCACTGCCTGATCGACCAGCGAATCACGTTCCGTGGCTTTTTACAGTATAGGAACGGCCTTCTTGCTTTGTCAAGCCAGGCTGCGAACGACCTGGCGCGCATCACGCGGGTCAGCCCGGGGCTCGCAAGACCGACCAGCCGAGAACCAGCCAGCCGGCCAGGAATGCCACTCCACCAAAAGGTGTGACCGCTCCCAGCCAGCGCAGGCCGGTCACACTCAGCAGGTAGAGGCTGCCGGAGAACAGGATCACTCCGGCGATGAACAGCCAGCCAGCTACCAGGGCTGACGAACCGGGCCATCGATCGGCCGCCAGTGCGGCCGCAAGCAGGCCAATCGCGTGATAGAACTGGTAGCGGACGCCGGTCTCGTAGATATCGGCCATGCCGGGAGCAAAGGAGCCCTGGAGCGAGTGCGCACCGAAGGCACCGAGCGCTACCGAGAAGAAGGCGAGGAGCGAGCCGAGAGCGAAGAAGATCCGGTCCATGACGCGGTATAGTATAGCGCAGTACTCAGGGAGGATCGCACCGTGAGTGACTCAGAGCTTACCAGCCGTGTCCGTGATCGTCTGCGAGCCGCTGGTCTCTCCGACGAGCGCATCGATCGGGTCATCACGCGGGCCGCCGAGCTCGTCGCCAGCATCGAGGCACTGGCTGTACTGGACCCGGACCTTCCCGAGCCCGCTCTGATCTGGCAGCCGATAGAGGGGACACACCCATGACCGCGGATGAGCTGGCATTTGCCACGATCGCCGAGCTTGCGCCACGCCTGCGCCGACGGGAACTCTCACCGGTCGAGCTCGTCGATACCGTGCTGGATCGGATCGCCCGGCTGGACCCCCTGCTGAATGCGTTTATCACCGTGACCGACGAAGAAGCACGGCGCGCGGCCCAGCAGGCCGAGGAAGAGATCCTCCATGGCACCTATCGTGGACCGCTCCACGGGATCCCGATCTCGCTTAAGGACCTCTACCTGACCGCGGGAATCCGCACAACCGGTGGCTCGCGCATTCTAGCCGACTACATCCCGCGTGAAGACGCGACCGTGACCCGTCGCCTGCGGGAAGCAGGTGCGATCCTGATCGGGAAGACCAATCTCCACGAGTTCGCGTACGGAACGACGACGATCAACCCGCATTTCGGGACAACCCGCAACCCGTGGAACCTGGAGCGGATCACCGCCGGATCCAGCGGAGGCTCGGCTGCGGCAGTTGCTGCCGGGCTGGGGGTGGCTTCAATGGGAAGTGAGACCGGCTGGTCCATTCGTCGGCCGGCTGCCTTCTGCGGCGTCGTCGGGCTGAAACCCACCTACGGGCGGGTGAGCCGCTACGGAATGCTGCCAGCGGCCTGGTCGCTCGATCATGCCGGTCCCCTGACCCGCTCAGTCAGCGATGCCGCCCTGGTGTTGAGCGCCATTGCTGGGCCGGATCCCCACGACCCCGCCACGGCCGCGCGCCCGGTCCCGGACTTCTCCGCAGACCTCGCCGGCGGCATCCGGGGTTTGCGGATCGGCCTACCGCTCCACCACTACGCCGGCTCGCTCGATCCCGCGGTAGAGCGGTCTATCGAGCAGGCAGTGAAGGTATTCGGTGCTCTCGGCGCGGTGGTTCGGGAGATCTCCCTTCCACGGGCTCGCTACGCGGGCATTGCCTCATCGATCATCATGTCTGCCGAGGTCACCGCAGCACATGGACGCTGGCTTCGGGAGCGGCCCGCCGACTACGGATCGGACGTTCGAGAGCGAATCGAGGCGGGGCTGGCGATCAGCGCCGGGGACTACTTACGGGCCCAGCGCCTCCGGCGCTGGATCGCCGAAGAGATGGCCGAAGTTCTGCACACCGTCGATGTCCTCGTCTGCCCCACGACCCCTCAGGTAGCTACGCCGATCGCAGGGGGTGTTGCTGCACTGAATGATCCCCCGCCGACTGTTGCGGAGGGACCATTTAATCTCCTGCGGCTCTTCGCCCTGATCGGCACCCCGGCGATCTCCATTCCGTGTGGATTCTCGGATGATGGACTGCCGGTGGGCCTTACCGTGGCCGGGCGTGCGTTCGATGAGGCAACCGTCTTGCGGGTCGCGTGGGCCTATGAACAGGCGACCACGTGGGGGAAGCAGCGCCCACCAGTCCAGTGACCGGCACGTGCCCGCCGGCTCCTTCGCGCCTGACAAAACGTCCATTTCCCGTAAACTATTTCGGCTGATTGACTCGCCTCCGGAGGGGTGCTATAATGCCGCCGGATAAGAAGAGGACGCTCCGGGCCACTCTCAGCGCGACATCACGTGCCCATTTGTTCGCGAAGGACGCATGATGGGCGCCCGTCGCCGGTGTCCGTCGCATGAGCCGCAGTAGGTTGCTGTCGCCCTCGGCACCCCAGGCTCTCGCACAATGATCACGTGGTGCCACGGATAGATGCCAAGAGCCAGGGCAGAAGAGTGGAGGACACCTTGATCGAACCCGGGTTTGGACACCCCGGCACCGTTGATGACAGCCTCGATGCCGAGCCCGTTGATGAAGCCGTCTTTTCCGACACGTACGACGACCTCCTCGAAGACGATTTCTCCATCGAAGACCCGGTCAAGATGTACCTCCACGAGATTGGACGCGGTCAGCTCCTCACCGCGGACGATGAGAAGTGGCTTGCCTGCCGCCTGGAGGAAGCGAACGGTCTGAAGAGTGTGATCGCCCGGCTGGAGAGCAGCCTCGGTCATCCTCCATCCGCTTCCCAGGTGATCCTCGCACTTTACTCCCGCGTCTTCGAGCAACGCCAGCTCCTCTCCGATCTGGCCGACCTCCTTGGCCTGGCGCCGGTGACGGATGTCCCGGGGTTTCTGACCGATCCACGCCTTCGGGAGGCAATTGACTATTATCTCGACCCCGAACGGATCGAGGAGCTCGCGCGGCGGCAGGGGCGGAGTCCGGAAGAGACGCGGGCGGCGGTGATCGCAGTATCGGTGGATACGCGCCTGCTTCCCGCCTCGGTGCGCGCACTTCTCCGGCCCGCGGCAGGGATTGCGGACCTGCCGCGGCCGTCCGTCCTGGCGGAGATGCTGCCTGACGAGGCCAGTCTCTCCGCACATCTCGAGAGCATCCGGCGCGAGGCCAGTCGGGCCGAGGCTCGCCTGACCGAAGCGAACCTGCGTCTGGTCGTGAGTGTTGCGAAGAAGTACCTGAACCGCGGCATGGCCTTCCTCGACCTCATTCAGGAGGGGAATCTGGGCCTCATGCGCGCGGTCGGTAAGTTCGATCACCGGCGCGGCTTCAAGTTCAGTACCTATGCAACATGGTGGATCCGTCAGGCAGTCAGCCGGGCGATCGCCGACCAGTCGCGTACTATCCGCGTGCCGGTGCACATGGTCGAGGTGATCAATCGGCTGAGCCGTATCTCGCGTGAGCTGATCCAGGGGTTAGGACGGGAGCCGAGCCACGAGGAGATTGCGCTGATGATGGGCTTCTTCGACGAGCAGCTCGAGGAGGAGCTCATCGAGTTCCTGCGGGCCCAATCTCTCCGGACCGGCCGTCCGCTCCCGCCGGAGGTCGGCCCTGAGCGCCGCCGCGACCTGATTCTTGGCTCGGGAATCCTGAACACACCGGAGCAGTTGCCGTCCCCCTTGCGCGATCAGGTTGAGGCCGCCTCGGCGCGTGTCCAGGAAGCGGTGAAGGTAGCGCGCCAGCCGGTCTCTCTCGAGGCGCCAATCGGCGAGGAAGAAGACAATCATCTGGGGGACCTTCTGCCGGATATGTCGTCACCGGCACCGGTAGAAGTAGCCACCCAGAAGCTCCTCCAGGAGCAGGTCGAGAATGTCCTCGCGTCGCTTACCAACCGTGAGCGGCGCGTCTTACAACTCCGGTTCGGTCTCGATGACGGGCATCCGCGCACTCTCGAGGAAGTGGGCAAAGAGTTCGGCGTCACCCGCGAGCGGATCCGGCAGATCGAGGCCAAGGCTCTCCGCAAGCTCCGCCATCCCAGTCGGAGCAAGAAGTTGCGAGCGTATCTGGACTGAACGGCACGGCTTCAGGGGGTGACGCCGGCCTCCTGCGTTCGACCCTTCGGCTAGTCGCGGATATTCTCGGGGAATCCGCCCTCAACTGGCTTCTCCTCGGCGCACCCGCAAGCGGCATCCTCTACCTGCTCCACGCATCGCCCCCACTAATCTTTACCTCTGCCGCCCTTGCCCTCGTCCCGCTCGCCGCCTTGATCGGACAGACGACCGAGGATATCGCCTCCCACACTGGACCGGTGACCGGGGGGCTCCTGAGCGCAACCTTCGGCAATGCGACCGAGCTGGTCATTGCCGTGTTTGCTTTGGCCCACGGCCTGGACGAAGTCGTCAAGGCATCCATTACCGGCAGCATCATCGGCAACGCCCTGCTTGTCCTCGGCATGAGCATGGTAGCCGCAGGCATCGGACGCGAGCGCGTCTTCTTCAACCGGGTGGCAGCGGCGACCAGCGCGGCAACCCTCCTCCTCGCCGTGGCCGCGCTGGTCATGCCCGCGGTATTCAACCTGGCAGTCTTCGGAAGGCTCCAGAATACGAGCACCGCCCTTGACCAGCTCAGCCTCCTCGTCGCGATCGTCCTGATCGTTACCTACGGGCTGAGCCTGCTCTTTTCACTCGTCACTCACCGCCAGCTCCTGATCACCCTGGCTGAGGTGACGGAAGCGCCGCGCACCGGGCTTCTCCCGTCGGTCATCATCCTTGCCGTAGTTACCCTGCTGACCACCGTCGAATCGGATCTGCTGGTCGAGACGATTGAGGCAACGACACGACTGCTGGGCATCACTGAGTTCTTCGTCGGGGCGATCATTGTGGCCATCGTCGGGAATGCCGCCGAGCACCTTTCGGCAATCATCGTCGCCCGCCACGGCCAGATGGATCTTGCCGTCCACATTGCGACCGGGAGCAGCACCCAGATCGCCGTCTTTGTCGCTCCATTCCTGATTATTGTCTCCTGGATCATTGGACGGCCGATGTCTCTCCTGTTCAACGCTTTCGAGATTGCCGCGGTAGCCCTGGCCGGGGTGGTGGTGACGGTCGCGGCGCTCGACGGCGAGACGAACTGGTTTGAAGGGGTTCAGCTCATCGCAGTCTACCTGATCCTGGCAATTGCCTTCTTCTACGTTCCCGCTCCCTGAGGCAGGTCACCCTGCGGGCGCATCCGGGCAGTGGCGCCAGGCCGGGCACGGGCTCCGCGGCAGTCTACGGAACGGTGCGGCATCCCAGCCGGGGCGAGTATAATCACCCGCGATCGTCGGCCGCGCGGCCTTTGCGCCGCGCAGTCGCGCATGCACCACTTTCGATCAGGTGAGGAGTCAACGACATCATGGCCCGCACACGTCTCGTTCTCATCACCGGCGCCGCCGGCATGATCGGCCGCCAGCTCCAGGGATTCCTCCGCGAGCGCTATCGCCTCCGCCTGATGTACCACCGGACCGTGCTCCCACCGGTCGGGGATGACGAGATCATCGTCGGAGATATCCGCGACCTCCCGACCGTCGAGAAGGCCGTGGAGGGCGTCGATGCGATCGTCCACCTCGCAGGCGATCCTCGGGTAGATGCCACCTTCGAGTCCACGCTCGAAAACAACATCCGCGGCACCTACAATGTCTTTGAGGCGGCACGCCGCCACGGCAATCCGCGCGTGGTATTTGCGAGCACGAACCACGTGGCTGGCTGGTACGAGGTGCTGAAAGAGTACGTCACGCCAGATATGCCGGTGCGCCCCGACGGCTACTACGGCGCAAGCAAGGCATACGGCGAGGCCCTGGCTCGCTGGTACAACGACGCCTTTGGTCTGCCGGTGATCTGCCTGCGCATCGGCTCATACCTCGATCGCCCGATGAATGTCCGCAACCTCTCGACCTGGCTATCGCCCCGCGATATGGCCCAGCTGACCTGGCGCAGTATTGAGAGCGACGTCCCCTTCGGAATCTTCTACGCCATCTCCGGAAATTCGCGTCGGTACTGGGACATCTCGGATACCCAGCGCGTCCTCGGCTACGGGCCAGAGGATAATGCAGAGGAGTATGCGCGAGAGATCCTCGCGCGTGAGCGGGGAGAAGGCTAGCCGGCCGGCGGAGACCGTCAGATGGTCAGTACACGCGCACCCGGCCAATGAGCACGCTGTCCACGTCCTGGTTGTTCGGCCCAACCATCTTCCAGGAGGCACCGTCGGCAAAACGAACGAGCAGGCGGACTCCATAGTCGCCGGGGGACAACCCCGTCGGCAGGACGGCGGCCTGGCCAAGAGGAACGACCTCGCCCGGCAGCCAGCGCGACGTTTCCAGTGCCCCGTCGAAGGGATCTATGGTGCCGGCCGCGACAACCTCACCCCGTGGACTGACCACCTCAATCCGAAAGAGGTAGTTATCAAGCGTCGGGTGGCGCAGGCGCCACCGGGCCCGGACCAGCACTGTTCCTCCCGGGCGGACCGCGGGCGTGCTGATCGACGCCCCGACCAGCTGCATGGATGGAGAGAGATCGCTCGCGGGCTGGGCCGGCGGGGTGGCGACCTCTACCACCGCACGGGCGATTGTCGTTTCTGTCGCGACGGTGAGCTGGTAGCGCCCCGGGGTCACCGGGGCGGCGACGTCGACAGGCACGCTGGTCTCGCCCCGCCGCAGGCAGGTCGGCATCTCTGCCATCGCGTCCTGCCTTATCCTGTCGGTCGCTCTCTGCCACTCCAGAGAGACCGGCAACGTGCGCCGCTCACTAACTCGGCCGACCGGTCCCGGGGAGAGCCAGTCCAGGAAGAAGCGGTACGCATCGCCAGCCCTTGCCATGGACGGCAGAATGATGGACGGCGCCGGGAGCTGATTGAGCTGCGGGGGATCGGCCAGACGGTAGACTGCATCCGATCCGAAGCGCGCGAGCGGTTGGAGGACAGAGCCAAATGTTGCGAGACGGCTCTGCACCTCCTGCCACCGCCCGGGATCCAGCTGGGCCTCGTGGAAGATGATGTACCGAAGTCCGAGACACTGGAAGAAGTCAATCGACTCCGCAGTCGGAAAATCGCGCGCCTCGCGGATGGTGGTCCAGAACAGGGGTGGGGCGAAGCCGCTGTACCCGCTGGGTGTGGGATGCCAGTGATAGATCGAGAGATACTGCTCGTGCCCCTGTCGCTCGAGCTCGCTCGGGCGATCCAGCCAGCGTGCCTCGATCGTTGGAAGCTCAAGGACAGGTGCCGTGTCCGGAAGCGAGGCCAGCCAGCGGTAGACTGGCGGGATTGCTGACGGCGTCTCTACCGGTGTCATTCGCACCGGAATCGCAAGCGTCTCGCTGCCGACCAGGACCGCCAGGCCCAGGCTCACCCACCCACGCCAGCGCACCGAAGAACGAGCGAGCAGGGCAGCCGTGCCGATGGCCGCGAGGCCAGCCAGGCCAAGTGTGGCAATCACCCCGATCCGTCCGACCACGCGAATAGATCGGAACCCTGGAACGAACGTGTAGAAAAGCAGATAGGGTAAGGGAGGGCCGGGCTGGCGGTCGGTCCAGAGACGAAACCGCGGACCGAAAGACATGATGACGCCAAAAAGGGCGAGGGCGCAAAAGAATGCAGTCCACCGACGCTGCCGACCGGCAAACAGGCCAACCAGAGCC
>JADGGD010000312.1 GCA_019690095.1 Chloroflexota bacterium | reverse complement strand
CCCTCGTCGCTCTCCACCCGCTCCAGAGGAGGGGGCTACCCCCCCACCTCTGGAGCAGGAAATCCGCCCATTCCCCGTGGAAATCCACGTACGCTACGCGATCCGGGAGGTCGATCGATGAGCAGCCAGGACCGCGTCTCCCGAGAGATCGACGCCAAGAGCCGCACCGTGCGCGAACTGCTCGCCGGACGCAAGTATTCCGTCGACTACTACCAGCGCGAATACAAGTGGGAGAAGAAGCACGTCGCCGACCTCTTGGCCGACCTGGCCGGAACGTTTCTCGAGCATTATGAGGCCGGGCACGAACGCGCCTGGGTCGCTGGCTACGGCCACTATTTCCTGGGCTCCATCATCGTGAGCGACCGGAACGGTCACAAATTCCTCATCGACGGTCAACAGCGTCTCACGACGCTGACGCTTCTCCTCATCTATCTGCACCATCAGCTCGAGGACCCGGAGCAGAGAGGGCAGATCGCGGGACTCGTCGTCTCGCAGAGATACGGCCGGCGCTCCTTCAACCTCGACATCCCCGAGCGCACCCCGTACATGGAGGCGCTCTACACCGGGCAGGACCTTCCCCAGGGCGACCAGCCGGAGTCTGTGGCCAACATGCTCGCCCGTTACGCGGACATCGAGGAGCTCTTTCCCGAAGAGCTGAAGGGAGCGGCATTACCCTACTTCACGGACTGGCTCATCGAGAACGTACACCTGATTGAAATCACCGCCTACTCGGACGAAGACGCCTACACGATCTTCGAGACGATGAACGACCGCGGCCTTTCGCTCACGCCGGCGGACATGCTCAAGGGTTACATGCTCGCCAACATCACCGATCCAAAACGGCGGGCCCGTGCCAGCTCGATCTGGCGGACGCGCGTGCAGGCGCTCATCCAGCTGACCAAGGGCGAAGAGGAGGATGCCATCAAGTCGTGGCTGCGCGCCCAGCACGCCGAGAGTATCCGCGAACGGAGACCGGGTGCCGTCCCCCAGGATTTCGAGCGCATCGGCACGGGCTTCCACCGCTGGGTACGCGAAAACAAGGAGCGGCTCGGCCTCGCTTCCGGCGACGACTTCGCCCGCTTCATCGAACGTGACTTCGCATATTACAGCCGGTGGTACGAGAGGCTTCGCCGAGCCGCCGAGACGCTCACGGCGGGCCTCGAGAGCGTCTATTACAACGCAGAGCACAATTTCACCCTACAATATCCGGTGCTCCTGGCGGCCTTGCGCGTGGACGACGATGAAACGGTCGCCTTGCGCAAGCTCCGCGTGGTCGCCACATACCTTGACATCCTGATCTACAGGCGAATCTGGAACTTCCGGGCCATCGACTACTCGACCATGCAGCACGGCATGTTTCTCGTGATGAGAGAGATACGAGGGAGGAGTCCGAGCGAGCTGGCCGAACTGCTGCGCGCGCGGCTCGACAAGGACGGCGAAGAGTTCGCGGCCAACCCGTACTTCCGGCTGCACGGGATGAACGGGCCCCAGGTCCATCGTCTTCTCGCAAGGATGACCGACTACGTGGAGACGCGCTCCGGCCTGCCTTCCCGTTATGGCGAGTACGCCAAGCGCGGACGCGGCGGCTACGAGATCGAGCATGTCTGGGCTGACCATCCGGAGCGCCACATCGACGAGTTCGCCCATCCGAGCGTGTTCGAGGAGTACCGGAACCGGATCGGCGGCCTGTTGCTCCTTCCCAAGAGTTTCAACGCAAGCTATGGCGATCTGCCCTATGCGGAGAAGCGCGAGCATTACCTCGGTCAGAACCTGCTCGCGCGGAGTCTCCACGAGAAGGCTTATGAGCACAATCCCGGATTCGTGCGATTCATCCGGGAGAGCGGTCTCCCTTTCCACCCGCATGGCCAGTTCCGAAAGGCCGATCTGGACGAGCGGCAAGAGCTCTACCTGCGGCTCGCCGAGCAGATCTGGAGCCCGGAGCGCATCCTGCGGGAGGCGGCGCCGTAAGCGGACAGCGGGTGGGTAAGACCGAGCCGTCCGTCTATATCGCCGCGTTCCCCCGTCGCGAGTCACGGATAGAGCCTCTGTCGATCGACCCCGCACCCGCTTCCGGGGGGCTCACTTCACCGCTTTCTTCACGAGCTCGGCGATCCTGGCCACTTCGGCGGCTGTCAGCTCCTTCAACGCGAAATAGATCGTAGGCCGCTTTCCGGTTTTGTCCGCTTCCAGGCGACCCTGCCATGGCGAGGCAGGTCTCGGACCTCCCGAACCAGCGATGCGCGGCGCCCTACCCGGGCGCGCCCGGTGCGACCGCTGCAACCGGAGGCGCTCACGACCCGTCCGGACCCACCCCACCCGAGACCGCGCGGGCCAGATCGTCCTCGATGGGCGCGGCTAGGCCGAGCCCCGCGGCCAGCGTCAGCGCGCCCAGGACAATCCAGAGCAGCGCCAGCGGCAGCGCGATCATGAGAGCGCCCGCCACCGCCACGCCCAGCGGCACCATAGCCGTGTTGAGCGCGGAGCCGGCCCCCATGGTCCGGCCGATCGTCCCCCCCGGGAGGGCGGCCAGGAACCAGGCCATGGCGGCGGCGCTGGCCAGGCTCGCCCCGAGCCCCGCGGCCACGGCCGCGGCCACGTCCCAGACCGCGTTCGGCCAGAGGCCCACCGCCGCGTAGGCCAGGCCGGCCGCCGCCACGCCACCGGCGATGAGGCTCCGCGTGCTCCAGCGCGCCGACAGCCGGCCGAGCAGCAGCCCGCCCCCCACCATGCCGGCGAAGAAGCCCGCGTAGACCAC
>JADGGD010000311.1 GCA_019690095.1 Chloroflexota bacterium | reverse complement strand
TTGTATAATAGGGCGGTCCAGGAATCGGCGTTGCCGTCGGTGCGACCTGCGCCACTGCGGGCGGTTGAGGTGGCCCTCCCTGGATCACAACCGGCAGATAGACGCGTGTGGACCCCGACGGCGTCGCCGTCGGCACGGGCCCGGGCACAACTGTGCCCACAGCGGTCGCTCCTGGCGTCGCGGCAGGTGGTGTCAGCGGTCCGATCACCGCCGTTGGCGAACCAACGACACTCGAGGTCGGCCGCACTGTCGGAAGGGCTCCGCCGGGCCGCACGCGCCGCGCGTAGAAAAAAACACCAAGCAGGGCCAGGGCCACGATGATCACGATCGCGGTACTGGCGCGGTGAAACAGACGCAAGGGGAGACAGCCCTAGATCCGGAGTGCTAGGAACTCTTTCATGAACTCGTACAGCTGAGCGCGGTCAGCCGGGTCAGCCGGCTGAAGTCCATAATGGTTCACGATCAAGACCGACTGCGCCCGCCATTCCTTCCAGCAGTCCTCGCACACCTGCTCCCACACGGCCTGGCCGAGCTTGCCCGCAATGGGTGGCTTGGGCAGTCGGGGCCCGTCCTTCCCACAGCGTACGCAAGACACCCGTGTCGTCTCTGTCACCCTATTCCTCGTGGATGCGACTTTCGTGTGCGCGGCGTCGCGCGCTGGCTCTATGCTATCACGGACCTTCAGATGCCGCCAGGGGCACACAAGCGGGATCGATGCGAAAAGCATCGCCAGGAGTGGCATCACCGCGCGAACATGGTGTATAAGATAGGCTGGGAAGGGAGGTGATTCGATCTCTGCATATGGAGAATGCCGTCACCATCGGCAGCGACGGACCAGACGCCGTGCTCGCCGCCTATGGGTGGGACTCCGAGATTGCCGCGCGATTCGCGGAGGTCGAGCGCGCCGGTAGCATACCGGGCCGGGTGGTGGCAGAATACCGCGGCGCATATGATGTCGTGATTCCTCAGGGTGAGATCCGGGCGGTGGTCGCAGGACGCCTCCGGCGAACCGGCTCGGCGGGGGAGCGGCCAGCTGTCGGTGACTGGGTAGCCCTGCGGGTCTCACCAGACCAGACCATCGCTCTGATCGAGGCGATTATCCCGCGGCGGTCAGCATTCGTACGCAAGGCCGCCGGGGAGAACGACCGCATCCAGGTCATCGCGGCGAACGTGGATACGGTGTTCATCATCGATGGCCTCGATCATCCGCCGAATCTCCGCCGCCTCGAACGGTATCTGGTGGTTGCATTTGAGAGCGGGGCCCGACCGGTTCTGGCGCTCTCCAAGGCGGATCTCTGCACCGACGCGGCGACCGCGGTGGAGACGGTCCGTTCGATCGCCGGGACGACTCCCGTCCACGCGTACAGCATCATTACAGGGGAAGGGCTTGATGCCATCAGCCGTTACCTCTGCCCTGGAACGACCATCGCCCTGATCGGTCCTTCCGGCGTGGGCAAATCGACACTCGTCAATCACTTCGTCGGGGCACCAGTCCAGGAAGTCAGAGAGGTTCGCCCCGGCGACTACCGGGGACGTCATACCACGACGCGCCGCGAGCTTTTTCGCCTCCCCTCCGGCGCGCTGATTATTGATACGCCTGGCCTCCGCGAGCTCCAGATCTGGGACGGTGCAACTGGCCTCGAGGAAGCATTCGCCGACATCGAAGAGCTCGCCGATCAGTGCCGGTTCTCCGATTGTAGTCATACCGTCGAGCCCGGCTGTGCCGTCCTCGCTGCGGTCGCGGCCGGGCGGCTCACGCGGGAGCGTCTCCAAAGCTATCACCGTCTCCGGCAGGAGATCGCCGGGACGCCACGCCGCGATGGCCGTGGCTTCTCGCTACGAGGCAGCCGTCCGATCAGCAATAGTCGGGCAGCACCGGAGGGAGCACGCCCGCGCCCGGGGCGCTGATTAACCGACCGGTCCCGTAGTGGGATGGCATCGGGCTCCACCGCTCAGCTGGCCCGTACAAGGCGCGGCCAGCACAGGCGATGCTCGGTAGCATACTCAACTCCTCACGCCGGAGCCTGTGCTGGAGAGAACGGTGATATACTTCGGCGCCTGCGGCAGTTGCCTGCTGTAGGCAGTTGCCAGCTGTAAATGGGGTATCCAATAATTAGGGAGGAGATGTGCCGGCGCGCCGGGCGCCTGGGCAGTCGTGGCGTCACGTACGGTCTCTTCACAATCCATCGTACCGTTTGGGGAAGAGAGAATGCCGTTTCATGTGAAGAAGCGCGGCAAGCTTACCTACTATTACCAGGGGGATCAACCGGTCCTCTCTGCGCTCGTCACTGAGGAACTACCAGACGGTGATCTCAAGATCTATTTCTCCGGCCTTACGGGCGGCTACTCAGCCAAGAGTATCCTCAACCGCAGCGAACTCGTCTCCATGGACCCCGCTCAGGAGATCCCGCTGGTTTTCCAGAGCTGGGAGCAGTGGCTCCGGGAGGCCGGCATCTGCGACTCGCTCAAAGAGATCGACTTCATCGAGGTACACGCATTCGGCTGTCAGCCAAAGTCACCGAATCCGCTCGTGGATCCAGTCGGCTACGCGGCCGAACTGGAACGCCTGCGGAAGGCGTACGCCGACGCCTACCGGCGGTTCTTCGCCGAGTATCTGCCGGATCACGGCCTGCCGGCGCGATTCACTGTTCACCTCGTTGACGTGCCTGATCAGGCCGCGTCTTACGAGTTCTACAGCACGGCTCTGTACCAGCGATCATCTCGCGCGGCTCTCTAGTGCTGATGCCCGGTCAACAGGAGAAG
>JADGGD010000007.1 GCA_019690095.1 Chloroflexota bacterium | reverse complement strand
ACCGTCCCGAGCATATCCGCGCCCGCTGTCTCCTCCGGTTTAATGTCATCAACAGCCGTGTAGAAATCGAACTCCATGGTCACCTTATTGGTCGAGATTGCGTGCGCCACCTGGGCTGCCGCATCTACATTCTTGTCGGGGAGATCAGCAAGCATTCGCCCAAAAAGGGCAAGGTCAGCGGCACGGCTGCCATCTAAAACCCTTTCCAAAGCCTGGCGGACCTCGGCTGGTACAGCCTCCTTTGCATTCTTCTTGGCCTGCTTTGCACTTGCTTGAGATCCGCTCTGCGGGGGCGTCTCGGCCACAGCTGTCAGTGCATCCCAGTGCTGATTGCACAGTTTGGCAATCGCTAGCAGTTCGGATTCACCAAGAAACAGGAGGTACTGTGTCTTTCCCTGATCGACCTTGAGCCCCATGCCGCCCAGGGCCACCTCGACGAGTCGGGCTGCCTCATCCGCTCTTCGCCCCTCGGCAGTTAGCAGCTCGACAAGGCGATCAGCCAGCCTCTTGGTCCGAATAGCCAGGAACTCTGCCGGGATCATGTCGTGCATGCGGAAAGCGGTCCGGATCGCGCGCTTGAGGCACTGGCTGGAGATGCGGGCGCGGCGATAGCCGCCGAACTCGCAGTCTTTCGGTGATCCAGTGTCATCGCGATTAAGGTTGCTCGGCGCGAAGTTCTGAAGGAGGTGCAGTTCGACAAACATTGATCATCTCCTTGCTGCCTTGCAGGCAGTTTCGTATAGTTACCGCTCCGTCAGGCGCCTGACTCTACGGCCGTCGGGGCTGTGGTTGACTCCGGAGAAGACACACTGCCCGGCGGCTCCCGCCAGAAGGCACGGGCCCAGCGGCGCTGAACCGGACGGTCCTCGTGCTCCCAGTCCCGCAGATCATGGAGGAGTTCTGCCCAGTCTACCGGGATCTCATGCGCTTTGAGCAGTGCGATCCCATGGCGCAGATGCTCCGGAAGGTCGTCGCGACCGGCGTTCAACAGGGCGATGAAGCGGCGCTCAATACTCGCGCTCTGAGCGGAGCTGGCCAGACGGCGGAAGGATGCGCCGAGGTTTGTCGGCTCATGATCATCCTCCGGTGACCAGTTCTCCGGATAAAGGGCAAAAAGGGCGGAGACAAGGTAGTAAATTTCCTCGTGCCAGGGTGGCCCATGCTCCGGCACCCAGGGAATCACGTACGGATAGAGGTCGGGAACACTCCCTGGCGCCTTACCGAGCCCGCGCCGCAGTGCCGCAAGTGCGGCGCGGTCCTCCCGGTCAACGAGTGACTGAAGGTATTCGACGAACTCCCGTTCTCGTGCGGTTGGTGGACTCATACCAACTCCTCTGTCACGATCTCGGTCGGAACGGCGGCCAGATCTGCACCGGCCGACCCCGGCCTGGCCGGACTGATCTCTCCAGCGCTCGGCTCGTCCTTCGGCATATACGGCCGATGGATCCGCCGAAGGGCAGCGCGCAAGGTGTTTTCGGCTCGCGCCACCGCTTTCGTCGTCCGAGGCACGGTCATCAGCCCTTCACTACCTGCCGCAAAGGCGGTCAGGGCTGCTTGCCGAACCTCTCGTGCCCATGCTGGCAACGCCTGGCAACCGTATGTGACCTCTCCATGAGATTCCGCACGATCCGCAGGAAGTTCGACAAGTAACGTGTGGAAGGCTGCTTCCAGGTACGACCAGTAGCGCGTTTCCATTGCCAGGCTCCTGACGCGCGTGCTGACAGCCTCGCGAGATGGCTGGCGCGCGTTGGGATGATCTGACCCCGGCGCCTCGAGGAGCTCCGCCAGCTCCCGAGAAGCTGCATAGAGGCTGCGTGCCGTCTCCTCAGCAAGCCCCAGTGCATCGCCGAGTACCCGGATGAGTTCACTATCCTGCAGATAGGACAGTGGCAAAGGCAACCGCTCCTGCCGCCAGAGAAGGATATTCGCCTGGTCGGTGACCATGCCGAAGAGATCCAGAGGCAACACCTCATGACGCTCTAGATACCCCTCGACGATCAGGTCGCTCAGCCAGGAGAGCATTTTTGGCCGCTGGCTCTGGCCGGCGATCGACTGCATGAGCGCCAGGCTATCCCGCCATATTGCCCGTTCGGGGTTGAATCCGATCGGTTTCCAGGGATCCCCACCTTTCCTGGCCGCCGGGTTCTTCACAAACGCAACCATCGTCTCGACCCCTGGCTGTTCGAAACCATCAGGAAACTGGAAACCCTTCAAAATCACCGCCTGGCGGACAAAGATATGCCCATCTGCGTCGACTGTCGGGATCAGGCGACTGCGGCGGCTCTGCCAGGTCAGGTAATCCAGGTATCCACGAGGGGATCGATCCGCGGGTATAACCGGGTCATCCTGCTCCCAGCAAGGGGCATCATCTGGATCCGCCGGGCAGGGAACATCATCCTCCGGATCGTACCGGTGAAGGTTCAGCAGCAGGGTGTGGAAGAGGGTGGGCCCCCGGACGAGCGCGACCGCACTTCCGGTAAGGGGACCGGCTTTAGCGGAGCGGTGCTTCTCTTCCCCCGGCAGGTATGTAACCAATCCCCCCACGGCAAAGGCGTGATATGCGATCAGAGCCCGGGCTGCCTCAGCTGGCGTCAGGGCGGAGTCCAGCGTATGGTCGAAGAGCAGTACCGCGTTACCAGGCGAGGCAACTTCCGGGGTCAGCTTCGCGCTGACCTGTGATTTCTCTTCAGGAAGCCCGGCCGTCTGGTAGAAGGGATACTCCGGATGGAAGAGGTCAAACCGCTCAGACCAGCGCCGGAAGTACGCCTCGAATCTGGCATGGTCGAATCGTCCCTGATTCCAGAGGTCCCACCACGCCTGGGGCGAGCGAGGACCGTCGAGGACACGGTGCAGGATGGCGAGCAGCAAACGGTGGAGGGTGATGGTGACGAGCGGCGAAGGATCACTGATCTCTCGCAGTTCATGAGCGCGCGCCAGCACGGCGAGAAGCCCCAGCTCCTCTGATCTTCCATCAACCGCACGCAGGCAGGGAATCCACGGCTCGTAAACGAGGTCAAAATGGGCCACTTGCTCTTCCTCCTGAAACTTAAAAGCAATCTATCTGGACCCGCGGGGCTCATCACTGATGACGATGCCGAGTTCCGGGTGGAGACGTAGCCAGTACTGACCGATCTGCACTCGGTCGTCTTCATTCAAGATGAGCAGACGATGGTGGCGAAGAAGCGCCGACATCTGCCAGGCCGCAGGTGGTTCCTGGTCGAGCAAGACAGAGACAACCCGCCGGTCAGTCAGCGCGACCGACCGCTCCAGGAGCCTCCGTGCGAGGTCAGGCGCTCCGTGCAGAACCGGCTCACGGCCACGGCGATCGAACGTGGGGTGTTCAGCCGTGCCGTATAGGCAGACCACCGCAACGGTTGGCTCGGAAAGCCGTGTGAGCGCCTGGTATGCTTGATGAAGCTCCGGGGCATCATCCTCACGCGGGTTCTCAGTGAAATGCCATAACGCGTCGCTTGAGGCTGGTCCTCTGATCCAGCGAGCCCTCGCTTCCCCCCGCTCCTCTTTGACTGCCTGGAGGATCTGTTCACGGGTCACTTCCCAGTACCGCCGTAGCGCTTCCGGCAGTCCGGACGGGCAGGGACGATCATCGTAGACCTCCTCGACAAGCGGCTCAATATCGGCTGGCACATCGAGCGCTGATCGGTCACGGAGCACCAGCCAGGACCGGAATAAGACGTGCGGATCGTAGACGTGCTCATCCCCCCGACCGAACTGCGGTACCCCCGCCGCATCGAGCGCTGGCCGGCAGATCCAGACAGTCGGCATCGCCAGACCGGGCGGCCGCCGCCGCTCGTGACGGTGGAGCCGACCGATACGCTGGAAGATCAGATCGACCGGCGCTACGTCGGTGACCAGCAGGTCAAAATCCAGGTCCAAGCTCTGCTCGACGACCTGGGTTGCTACCAGCACAGCCCGATTGGGACGGCGGACCAGGCGTTCCTTGCCGGGCGCAACCGTGACAACGCTCCCCGCCTTGCCGAATCGCTGCAGTACGCGCTTTTCTCGCACTTCCCGGTCTTTGAAGAGAAAGCGGGCATGCAAGAGGTCGAGCACTGGTTGTCCGTCGTCGGCGAGCTCTGGCGTGAAGCAACCATCTGGTCCCACCGTGCCAAAGTAAGGGCGGAGGCGCCAGTATACTTCCTGGGCACGGGCAACCGTGTTGCAGATGACCACCGCGCAGCCGCCGTCGGCCAACGCTGTCTTCAGGTCCGCCCCAAGCGGGAAAGGCGCATGGTGATCTGCGGGGATCGTCCCCTCTACCCACTTCACCCGGACGGTCCGCACGCTCGATGTCGCCGGCTGCAGCGGGCTGGCATCTGCTCCCGCCGACGTGACCCAGGATAGGCGCGGATAGGGCGGCAGCTTGAGCACGGGGGTGGAGTATCCCAGGCCATGAGCGTAGGCGCCGAGCAGCCGATATAGCCGACCGCGTGGGAGCGTTGCCGAGAGCAAGATAACCGACGTGCCCAATGCAGCCAGCCATTCGAGCAGACGCTCCAGGAGAGTAGTCATATAGGTGTCATAGGCATGTACCTCGTCAACAATGACAACTTTACCGGCAAGCCCCCAGAGTCGGACGAAGCCGTGACGTGTCTGGAGGACGGCCAGGAGCGCCTGGTCCACGGTCCCGACACCAAAGGGGGCCAGGAGACCGCGCTTGCGGTGCGTGAACCAGCCCGCTGCCATGACTCCTGCCTCTGTTGTAGTGACGTCAGGGTCCTGAGCAATTCCCTCGGGCTGCAGGAGCGCGTCGGCACGCTGACGCAGCAACTCGAACTCGGCTGACAGGGCAGCATGGCCGTGGAGAAGCTGGAGGTTAATCAGTGCGGTCGGATACCGCCTATTGAGAAAATCGCCAACCCGCTTGAACATCTGGTTGCTCGTTGCCTGGGTTGGCAGGGCGAAATAGAAACCCCGCTGGCCGTGCACTGCCGCCGCGTAGTCGGACAGATACAGTGCCGCTTCGGTCTTCCCCTCGCCAGTCGGCGCTTCCAGGATAACCAGGAAAGGAGGAGAGAGCTGGTCGGCCAGAAGTGCCACGGCCTTCTGCACCGGGCGGGCAGAAGGCATCCCCGGGAAGAGCATACCGAATGGGCGCGGACCATCCGAGAGTGGCAGCGCCCGCCATCCTAAATGATCGAGGGCCCGAAGGGCGTGCTCCGCCGTGCACGGCAGGTAGGTCCTCAGCATGCTGGATGGAGAGGAGGCAACAGCCTCAGTTCCTGCATAAGGGAAATACTCGGCTACCGAGCCGATCCAGTCCGCTACTGAAACAAGACCTGCTAGCGCCAGAGCGATGGGATGATCGAGCCGCTGGGGAACGGCTGTCCGCGACACTCCCACTGCTTCGACGAGCGTCTTGACAAGAGCAAGGCGAACGTCTGCCCATGGACCGGTACCGATGGCCTGAGGGGTTAGAGCAGAGAGATCCTTCGAGCATGGGAAAATGCCGTGGTGACCGCCCACAATTGTTCCCAGCCGGGAGGCGACAGGTGCCGCCAGTTTGAGTTCTAACTCCAGAAGAGGTGGAAGGGCCTTCGCGGTCACCAAACCGTGAGCAGGGGGATGAGGTAGAGGCGCCGAAAACCACAGCCCATAGGCTCGCAAACGGTCCTTGAGAACTGGCGGAGCATCATCCTGAAGCTGGAAACCGGGCGAAGCCTTCCCAAGATCATGGATGCCGGCCAGGAAAGCGATCCAGCGCCTTGCAGTATCCTCATCCAAAGCCAGTGCCTCGGCGAGCCAGGCGCGCATTCGCGGCGAGAGAACATGGTCCCACATGGCACGGGCGACCGCCGCGACATCGAGGAGGTGGCAGATGAGAGGATGAAACGTCGGCTCACCGGCCGGACCTCGGGCGAGCTTCGCCCAGAGGAGAAAGAACGATTCAGGAAGCGAATCGCCCATCGGATATCCTCCAGCAGGATACCCTTTCCCGACGCTCCTGGCGAACCCGCCGTCCGATCATCGGCACAGGCCATCTGGGCTGGTCGAGCGGCATGGCAGAGCCCGATCACTCCCTGACGGTGCTTACCCATGTCCCGAATGCCGAGCTAGCATCCTACTGCACGGGCGTTGCGCGATGAATCATAACATAACCTGTCTATCACGCGAAGAGGGCAGGCGAAGACCCGTGCAGGCGACCGGCGGCAGGACGGGGGCACGATAGGAGGAGTTACCCGATGGGGGCGGCGAGGCGCTCGACCAGGAAGGCCTCGAATCGCTCGGCATCGACGTCGAGGGCGACAGCCGCGCTGGCCGGTGCGTCGGCCGTCGGCGCCCGGGCCAGCGTCGCCCCAGCCGCGTGCTCACCCCCGGTCTCGACATCCAGGTGCAGATCGGTCAGCCGCACCAGATCGGGCCGAATCACCGTCGCAACCGCCAGGGGATCGTGAAGGTAGGTGAAGCCGCGCTCCCGAAACGGCGGGTAGAGCTCGACCTGCCGGGCAACGGCCTCGTGGAACGGCGTGCCGCCAGCCCGAATCCGAGCAACCCCCGCCGGGCGGATGCGAACCCGGGTGGTCACGTCGAGCGGGACCAGGGTCGTCGGAGCACCGGCCGACAGAACAATGTGCGCGGCCTCCGGGTCCGAGCGGATGTTGTGCTCGGCATACGGGAGATGAAACCCGCCGGGCCCGCGAATGGCTCCCCCCATGATCGTAAGGTGGGCCAGCTCGCGGGGCAGGGTGGGCTCGCGGAGGAACGCCAGGGCAATATTGCTGAGCGGACCGATCGCGATCAGGTGCACCTGTCCGGGATTGGCACGCACTGTCCGCACCAGGAAGTCGACCGCGTGCTCCGGCGCGGGGGCCAGCGCCGCATCCTCCGGCCCGAGCAGCCCCTGCCCTTCGTGACCGGCCCAGTAGACGGGCCGGCGGCCCAGGAGCGGCCGGGCCACGCCCGCGCAGACCGGCACGCCCTCTGCGCCGCGCAGACGGAGAAGCTTGACGGCCATGCGCGCCCGCAGGTGCACGTCCCCATAGACGCAGGTGACCCCGAGCAGCTCGAGCTCCGGTGAGGATAGGATCAGCGCCAGCGCCAGGCAGTCATCAACGTCAGTGCCGATGTCGGTATCGAGGATGACGCGCGTGGTCACGATCAGTCTCCTTCTTGCCGACGGACTCTCCCTGCCCGCCCACCACCGCCAGGCACGCGGACAGCCAGAACCCGGCGGCGCCGCGGCGCCGCTCTCAGATGAACTGCACCCCCAGCTTGACGCACTTCTCCGGGTGCTCGTCGATCTCCCGGTAGGCCTCAACCGACTGCTCGAACGGTACGACCGGCTGAACGACGTCCTCGCAGTCGAGTCGACCGGCCGCCAGGATTTCCCAGGCGGCATCGGCCAGGCGCCGATTGTCCCAGCGAGGGTGGTCGCGGTGGGGCTCGCTCTCGGCGCGGGTGAAGACCAGGGTCGGCCGGTTGAAATGGGCCTCGCGGCCCAGGTCGAGGCCGCCGGTGATCTCGCTGTACCAGGCGGTAACTACCACCGTTCCCCCGAAGGCCGCCGCGCGGATTGCCTGCTGGAGGGCACGGGCACTGCCGCTCGTCTCGAGCGCAACGTCCACGCCAAGCCCGCCTGTGGCCTTCCGCAGCTCCAGCCCGACGTCAACCTCGGTCGGATCGAGGACGATGTCAGCGGCCAGCCCCCCGCGCGCCGCCGCCGCCACGGCGCGCCGCCGGGCCAGGGGATCGATCGCCGCAATGAAGGCGGCCCCGGCCAGCCGGGCCAGCTGGACCGCCATCAGGCCGATCGCCCCCAGGCCGAAGACCGCAACCCGGTCACCAATCCGCACGTGCCCGTCCCGCAGACCACCGAGCGCGACGGTGGCCGGGTCAAGGCAGACCGCGGCTTTCCAGCTCATGTCGGGCGGCATCTTCCGGACGCCGGGGTAGGCACCGGGTGCTCCCCAGACCCAGCGCTGGGTCTCCCGGAGCGGACCATAGCCGGCCACGCGCTCGCCGATCTCCACGCCCTCGACGCCCGGCCCGACCTCGATCACCCGTCCGACAGCCATGTTGCCGAGCGGCCGGGGGAAGGCCGCAGAGGGTGCCGGGCCGGGAACGAAGAGGCGGAGCGCAGGGTCGTAGTGTGAATCGCCAAACGGGCTGTCGCCTCGGTACAGGTGGAGTTCAGTCCCGTGCTTTGGCGCACCGAACTCGGTCCGCACCCGAATCTCGCCCGGCCGGAGCGGCTCATCCTGGTACGTGCGGAGCGCGGGGGTGCGCGGGGCAATGGCGATCAGCTCGCGGGGCACTGCGTCCTCCCGATGGTCTCGTGCGCCGCCCCGGCGGTACCCAGAGGAGGTGCAAACGGGGCCAGCGGAGCCGATTATAGCAGGGACGGTGGCGCCCGGGCGGCATCGGCGTATAATGAATACCGAGAGGAGGACTATGTGTCCGAGCTGATTGTTCCAACGGTTATCGAGTCCACCGGGCGCGCCGAGCGCGCCTTTGACATCTACTCGCTCCTCCTGCGCGAGCGCATTGTCTTCCTGGGCACGCCCATCGACCAGCACGTGGCAAACCTGGTGGTCGCCCAGCTGCTCTACCTCGACCGCGAGGACCCGGAGAAGGATATCAACCTGTACATCAACTCGCCCGGCGGGGAGATCTACGCCGGTCTGGCTATCTATGACACCATGCAGCTCCTGCGCGCGCCGGTCTCCACGATCTGCGTGGGGCTGGCGGCAAGCTTCGGGACGGTCCTGCTGGCCGCAGGGAGCAAGGGCAAGCGCTACGCCCTCCCGCACGCGACGATTCACCTGCACCAGCCGCTTGCCCCGCGCGGGATGCAGGGGCAGGCCGCCGACGTGGAGATCCAGGCCCGCGAGGTCCTGCGCCTGCGCGACCGCCTGAATGAGATCCTTGTCCAGCACACCGGCCAGCCGATGGAGCGGATCGTCCGGGATACCGATCGCGATTTCTTCATGGATGCCGAGCAAGCGGCGGCCTACGGCATTGTGGACGAGGTGATGGCCGTCGGCAGTGGGGCAGTGCGCGGCGCGTCCTGAATCCCCACTGCCGCTTGCTGTCCCTGGCCCGGGGGAGCCCCGGGCCAGGGATGCTGCCCCGATCGGGGCGGTCGGTCGGCAGGCCGCCACGGAACCGCGCGCCCACCCGGGCTGCGCGGCGGCCCTAGCCGGTCAGCCCGAGCTTACCCGGGTTGAGGATCGCTGAGGGATCCAGGGTGTGCTTGATGCGCGCCAGGAGTGCCTGGGTTCCCCCGGGCTCGGCCTGGAGGAGGTGGGCCAGGCGCAGGCCGACGCCGTGGCAGTACTCGATCGATCCGCCGAGATCGCGCGCCAGCCCCAGCACGGTGTCGGAGGCCTCGTCGAGACGCCCGCGGCCCGCCGCGACGCTCGGTGCCTCAAGGGTGAACGAGACCAGCTCCGGCCGTGCCCAGAGGCCGAACGAGTGGGCTTCCAGGCCAAACCGCTCGGCGGTCCGGACAACCTCGGTACAGTACTCGATCACCCGACTGGCCGGCACGGCAACGTTCGCATACAGCGCGGGGGATGTATCACGCCGGCTGCCGGTGGCGATGCGCCGGAGGAACCAGTAGGCGCTGTCGTGCCGGTGGTCCCAGAAGTGTCGGGCCGCCCGGGCGCCCCGGCTGGTCCCGTTCCGGGCGCGGCAGATCGCCACGGCCTGGCGGAGCAAGGCCCGCGCGATCGCTGGCGGGCCGTCGAAGGCCAGATAGAGGTCGGTCGGCGCGTCCAGCGGCGGCCCGCCGGTCTCCTCAAGGTCCACCATGACCGGCCGTATGCCCTGCACGCGCAGGTCAGAGACGGCCCGGAAGCCGTCGACGAAGCGGGGAAAGCGGAAGGCGGCCAGCAAGCGCGCTTGCGGCAGAGGATGAAGCTGGAGGCTCGCGGCCGTCACGACACCAAGGGTGCCCTCGGCGCCGACGAACAGCCGCCAGAGATCCGGCCCCGGTCCCTTCACCGCGCCGTTCCAGGTGATGACCTCACCGGTCGCGAGGGCGATCTCCAGCCCGCGGATCTGATCACCCATCGCACCGTACCCCGCCGCGAGGTAGCCCACGCCGTTCGTGCTGATCGCTCCGCCCACCGTGGCGATCGGGCGGCTCCAGGGGTCATGGGCGAAGAGCAGACCGTGTGCCTCGGCCTCGCGCGCGAGCGTCTCGAGGATCACGCCCGCCTCGACATGGGCGAGCAGATCCTCGCGCCGGAGCTCCCGAATGCGGTCCAGACCGCCGAGATCCAGGAGCAGGCAGCCCTCGGTCGGAATCGCCCCGCCCATCACGCCGGTGCCGCCGCCGTACGGCACGACGACCACGCGCGCGCGCGAGGCCTGGCGCAGGATCTCAGCCACCTCCCCGGCCGCGCGGGGACGGACCACCGCGGCCGGTGGCCCGAGCGGCAGGGGCTCGGGCACACGCGGCGTCGCAGGAATCCAGGCGAGCCGGCGGTAGCGCGCGTGCATCTCCTCTGGCGCAGTCAGAACGCGGTCCGGCCCGACGATGCGGCGCAGTTCCTCGGCAAGGGCCCGGGCCGCAGACGTAACGGGGACAGATTGCACGGCAGGCAGTGCTCCTTGGGCAGGCGCTGGCCTCCGCCAGCGCCCGTGGTCTTTCTCCCTGAGTATACCGCCGGTCCGCGCCGCCATGCCCACTCAGCCGTCCCGCGCAGATCCCGCCCGGCGGTCGGTCGGGCCTGGGAGGAAAAGGGGGCCCCGCGCTAGGAGGAACAGGCTACCGCCCGCCGCGATGGGCCGTGGTATCGTTCTGCTGACATCACAGTGCTTCCAGCGGCGCGGCTGGGGCCGAACCTGGGGGCAGAATTACGGTGATCGCCCGACGCCTTTCCGTACGCGCCAAGCTCTTTCTGGCCATCGCTCTGGCGATCTTCCTTCCCGTTGCCGTCCTGACCGCGCTCGAGATCCACTTTGCCCTGGCCGCCTCTACCGAGGGCGTGCGCGAGGACATCGCAGTCCGGGGCCGCTTTACCGCCCGGATGCTCACCGCCCGGAGCGAGCTCCTGCGAGACGCCCTGCGTGAGCTGACCGGCGATCCCCGGCTCATCACTGCCGTCAAGACGGGAGACCGGGCCACGCTGGATGGCACGATGGGCCGGGCGGCGGCCGACTTCGGCTCGGCCGCCGTTGCCGTTGCAAGCCAGGAGGGGCGTCTGCTGGCCGGACAGGGGCCGGAGATCGCGCCCGGGCATGCGCCGCCCGCCTGGCTGGACGGGCCGATCCAGCAGGCACTGAATGGCGAGAGCGGCACCGCCACCCAGCATCTACCGGACGGCCGCCTGGCAGTGTGCGCGTATGCCCCCATCGAGGATGGCGTGCGCCTCATCGCCGGGGCAGTGGCCTGCCGCCCGCTCGACCAGGCATTCCTCGAGGCGCTGGGAATGGCGACCGGCACCCCGGCGATTCTGGTCCGGCTTGACGGGAGGGTCGAGGGGGGAAGCCTCGATCCGGCGACTGTCCAGCATGTTCTGGCGAGTGGCGATACGACCACCGGCTTCATCCGGCTCGCCGGCCGGACCTACGGCCTGAGCACCAGCGTGCTGGTGGATGCGACCGGCACCCCGGTCGGTTACATCGGCACCCTGGTGCCGGAGTTCTTCCTCGACTCGCTCGCGCTGGAGGTGCTCGGGCACGCGGCTGTCCCGCTGGCGATCGGTCTGATCGTCGGCCTCCTTCTCTCCCTTGGCCTCGCCCGGAACGTCGTCGGTCCCCTCGAAGCGATCGCGCAGGCCGCCCGGACAATCGCCGCAGGCGGTCAGGCGGAGCTCCCGGTCGTGCGGGGAGAGGATGAGGTGAGCACGCTCGGCAGATCCCTCGCGACGATGCTCGCCGCCCTTGCCGACCGGACCGAGCGCCTGGCGGCGGCGAATCAGCGGCTGGCCGGCTACGCGGCGATCGTCAACGCCTCGGATGACGCAATCATCGGCATGGCAGCCGACGGGACGATCCGAGAGTGGAACCCCGGCGCCGAACGGCTGTACGGCTATACCGCAGCCGAGGCGGTCGGCCGGCCAGGAGATTTCCTTGCCGCCGATCCGCGTGTACTATCAGACCCGCTCCTGACCGATCGGTTCCGCCGCGTGGTCGAGCAGGGGCAGGTACAGCGCATGGAGATGCGCTGCCGGCGCAAGGATGGACGGCTCATCGATACCGCGTTCACCCTCTCCCCGATCCTCGGCGAGGACGGTCGGGTGGTCGGGCTGGTCTCGGTGGGTCGCGATGTGACCGAGGCAAAGGCGATCGAGCGCATGAAGGATGAGTTTATCTCCGTGGTGAGCCACGAACTCCGGACTCCCCTGACCTCGATCCGCGGCGCCCTCGGCCTCCTCGCCAGTGGTCTGGTCGGATCGCTCCCGGAGCGCGGCCAGCAGATGCTGGCGATCGCGGTGAAGAACACCGATCGGCTGGTCCGCCTGATCAATGACATCCTCGATATCGAGCGGATCGAGTCCGGCAAGGTCGTCATGCAGAAGCAGCCCTGCCGCCTCCCCGATCTCTTCCAACAGGCGGTCGAGGCCGTCCAGGGTTCCGCCGAGCGGAGCGGCGTGCGGATCCTGACCACGCCGGTGGAGGCGTGGGTCGAGGCCGATCCGGATCGGATCGTTCAGGTGCTCACAAACCTGCTGGGCAACGCGATCAAGTTCTCGCCCGAGAACGGTACAGTCTGGCTGAGCGCCGCGCGTGAGGGCGGCACAGTGGTGATCCGGGTGCGCGATCAGGGGCGGGGCATCCCGTCGGAGAAGCTGGAGGTGATCTTCGAGCGCTTCCAGCAGGTCGACGCCTCCGATGCGCGGGAGAAGGGCGGCGCCGGCCTGGGGCTGGCGATCTGCCGGAGCATCATACAGCAGCACGGCGGGCGGATCTGGGCGGAGAGCACGCCCGGCCAGGGGAGCACGTTTCTCTTTACCCTGAAGGCCGTGCCCGGCGAGAACCGATCGGGAGAGGAGGCACCCATCCCGCTGACCCGAAGCGTCCTCGTCTGTGACGACGATCCGATAGCGGTCGAGGTCACTCGCGAGATGCTGGCCCGCCATGGGTATCACGTCATCACCGCCGCGTCGGGGGCCGAAGCGATCGAGCGCGCTCGGCAGGACCGCCCGGACGTCATCCTGCTCGATCTGCTCATGCCGAGCCCGAATGGCTGGGATACGATGAAGCGCCTCAAAGAGCTGGCGGAGACACGGGAAATCCCGGTGGTGATCCTCAGCCGGATGGACGGGCGCGCCCTTCCCTTTGGAGAGCTGGGCGTGGCCGGCTGGGTGAGCAAGCCGCTGGAGGAGCGCGACCTCGTCCACGAGGTCGAGAATGCCATCGCGACAACGCCCCGGGCGGCGCGGGTCCTCGTCGTCGAGGATGATGAGGATACGGCCCGGCTGATCATCAGGACCTTCCAGGCGGACGGCGTGGCGGTGTTCCGCGCGGCGACCGGCGCCGAGGCGGTGCGGCTGAGCCACGCGGTCGTGCCCGACCTGCTTGTGCTCGACCTCGGCCTGCCGGACGGCGACGGCTCGGCAGTCGTGGAAAGCCTGCGCCGCGACGGACGGCTGGCGCACGTGCCAGTCGTAGTGTACTCCGCCCGCGATGTCGATGAGCCGGAACGCGAGCACCTGCGCCTGGGCTATACCGAGTTCCAGACCAAGGGCCGCGTCTCGCCGGAGCAGTTCGAGCGTCACGTGCTCCGGCTTCTCGATCAGATCGTTCCAAACCGGCGCGCGCCATCGGCCGACCCGGTGGGCGTGGCCTGACCAGGAGGATGCGCACGGATGGTGGAGGACCGCCGGGTTTTGATTATTGATGACGAGGAAGACATCCGGGAGGTCGCGCGGGCAAGCCTCGAGCTGGTGCGCGGCTGGCAGGTTATCACCGCGGCGAGCGGACGGGACGGCATCGCCGCCGCGCGCACGCAGGCCCCCGACGCCATCCTCCTCGATGTCATGATGCCCGATCTGGACGGCCCGGCTACCCTCCGGGCGCTCCGCGGTGACCCGACGACCGCCCACATCCCAGTCGTCTTCCTCACTGCCAAGGTCCAGGCGGCCGAGCGGCGCAACCTCCTCGGCCTCGGGGCCACAGCCCTGATCGCCAAACCGTTCGATCCTCTCGGCCTGGCCGACGAGCTGGCTCGCCTCCTCGGCTGGTAGACAGGAGTAGGCCAGCGGCCGGCCCTGCGCTATCATGGGCTGGCAGTCCCGTCATCCTGCCTGATCGTTCGCAGCCCCGCCAGATGCAGCGCCCAGGCTCCCGCGCCGGTCAGACTGGCCCCTGCTGGCCGTCGGTGCGCCCTGCCGCGGGCCGGCGGTCCGTCCGGGAACGCCCGGGCGAGGCCGGGGCTCGCTGGCAGGAGACGGAGGGCAAGGAGAACATGGAGCGCAGAGCATGGACGATCTTGAAGGCACTGTTCGGCTGATCGAGGGAATGTCCTTCGAGGCGACTGCGGGGAGCGGTCACCAGCTCGTTCTGGATGCGGCAGAAGATGTCGGGGGGCAGAATCGGGGGCCGCGCCCGCTCGAGCTGATGCTCCTTGCGCTGGGCGGCTGCACCGGTATGGACGTGATCAGCATCCTGCGCAAGATGCGCCAGGAGGTCACCGCCTACGAGGTGCGTCTGCAGGGCAGTCGCGCCGAGACCCATCCCCGGGTCTTCACCGCGATCACCGTCGAGCACGTGGTGCGCGGGCACGCGGTGAGCCCGGAGGCCGTGCGGCGGGCGGTCGAGCTCTCGGCAACGCGCTACTGCCCGGCCTCGGCCATGCTGGGGAAGGTCGCCCGGATCACTGAGGCGTATCGGGTGATTGACGAGACAACCGGCGCCGAGGCGACCGGTCGGCTGTAGAAGGCAGGGTCAGCGCCCGGTTGTGCTCGCCCGCGCCATCTTGACAGGGGCCGTGCCGGCTGGCCACGATGGCATCGCCGCCGACCGCCCGGGGCCGGGGAGCCGAGCCCCGCGGCACACGGGCGGGCGGCGAGCACCGTGCAAGGAGGCTGCCCCGCGATGAGCGAGCATCTCGGAACGATTCGCCTGGCCCAGGTCGGCATCGTCGTGCGCGATATCGAGCGCGCGGCCCGTGCCTGGGCGGACCTGCTCGGTCTCCCGCTGCCGGAGATCCGCATCACCGATCCCCCGGAGATCACCCACGCCGAGTACGGCGGGCGCCCGACACCTGCGCGGGCCAAGCTCGCCTTCTTCCACCTGGAGAACGTCGATATCGAGCTGATCGAGCCGGTGGGCGAGCCCAGCACCTGGCAGGATCAGCTCGAGCGCCACGGCGATAGCCTGCACCACCTCGCCTTCCGGCTCCCGAGCGTGGAGGCGATGATGGAGAAACTGCCGTCCCTCGAGGCACACGGACTCTCCCTCGTCCAGCGCGGGGACTGGCGGCCGAACGGGCGCTATCTCTATCTCGATGGGGTAGCGAGGCTCGGTACAATCATCGAGCTTCTCCCCGGCGGCTGAAGCACCAGGGCGTCGGCAGGTCATCGCCCCAGCAGCGGGCGCCTCTCCGCCCGCGCTGGCAGACCGACCGCACGGATGCCAGGGAGGATGCTGGCGTGTCCACCGCCCGGGCTCTACAGGCGGCGGACACGCCGGATCAGGCCGACGTCGGGGCTTCCAGCCGACGACGGATTGGCTCGATGAGTTCGTTCAATTCGGGATAGCGGTTGGACTGGAGCTTCGAGAAGACCTGCTGGCCGTCGATGCTGACCTCAAAGGCACCACCGTGGCCGCCTCGCAGGGTGATCTCCTCGATCTGGTCGGGGAAGCGGCTGATCAGCTCGGTCGCCATCCAGGCGGCCCGTGACCAGGTCTTTCAGGGGATGCAGTAGGTGATGGTAATGCTGAGCTTCTTATCCGCCATGGGTGTCCCTCCCATTCTGGTGATTGACACACCTTAGTATAGCAGGCCCGGCGCCACAGCCAGCAGATCGGCCGCGGGGGCACGGCGCCACGCGGCGGGAGTTGACCGTGCTCGATCTAACCCGCCAGACCGGGCGCGGGCGGAGTGCCTGCGCATGCCCCTCTGGCAGCTGCCTCCCCAGGGTGCGCGCGGGAGGGTGAGGCTGTCAGCGCGCGTCCCGATCCCACCGGGCGCCTAGGCACCGCCCGGTGCGGCCGCCAGCGTCTGGCCGCCTGCGGCGTGGGCGGCGCGCAGGGCCGCGCATATCGCGCGCTCGCCCGTCTCGAGCTGCCGGCGCACTGCCTCTGCGGCGCCCTCCGGATCCCCGCGCTCCAGGGCAAGCAGAAGGGCCCGATGCGAGTCCACCGAGGCGACGAAATCAGGACCGAGCGTGCTGGTGACGCCGAGGATTGTACCGATCAGGCTGCCGATCGGCTCCCATGCCGCAAGAAGGCGGCGGTTACCCACGCGCTCGATGATCAGGCGGTGGAACTCGAAGTCAGGCGCGGCCATGTGGCCGGCGTGCCCGCTCTCGACTGCGTGCACGATCCGCTCAATACAGTAACGGAGCCGCTCAACCAGCGGCGGGTCGAGGTGACCGGCAACGCGGCGGGCCGCGTGGATCTCGATCACCTGGCGCAGTTCATAGATGTCGTGGATGTCAGCCTCGGTCGTGCCGATGACGAATGCCCCGCGGCGGGGCTCCAGCCGAACGAGCCCCTCGTGGGCCAGGCGGGCGAGCGCCTCACGGATCGGGATGCGGCTCACACCGAACTTCTCGGCGAGGGCAGGCTCTTCCAGGTGCAGCCCGGCCGGCAGCTCGCCGAGGATAATCGCACGGCGGAGCGCCGCAGCGATCGGCTCCCAGAGGGCGGCCCGGTGTGCGGGTTCCGGATCGAATGTCATCAACCGGTCGATCATCTACCGTCGGTATTGTACAGCGGATGCGTGTTTCCCAAAAGACGGTGGCACTGGAACCCGATGCCGGCGGCACCGCAAGCAGGACCGGATACCTGCGTCGGGCATGAGGCAATCCGCAGACGGCCGCGCCGGGTCATGCGCCGAAGTTCTGGATGGATTCTGATGGACTCTTTGCGTTGGATTTGCGTTAAGATACGGAGCAGATGTCTGCCCGCCGGGGTGCCGGCGCTGGTCTGTCGGCCTGTCGGCCTGGCGCAGCACCGCCGCCGGGGATGCCGTCTGGATGAGGAGGCCGCTCATCGTGGAGAGATCCGAAGCCGCCCAACCGCGCGCGGACCCGGCCCGACTGGACGAATCCGTCCCCCTGGCGGATTCTCGCTCCTGGCCGGACGAGGTGCGCCGGATCGTGGAGATAGAGCGCCGACAGCGCATCGTGGCCGAGGAGCTCCATACCATCGCCCAGCACATCACTGGCTCGCGGAGCCTGGAGGAGGCCCTGGCGGCGATCCTTCAGGCCGCAGAGAAGATCTTCGGGGCGGTTTCGGCGAGCATCCTCCTGCCGGAGAGCCCGGAGGGGGTACCCCACCGCCGCTTCACCACCCGCCATACCGGCATCCCCCACTGGGATGACCACGCCGCGATCCGCCCGGAGGGGCTGACGAGGACCGTCCTCCAGACCGGTCGGACGGTCGTGGTCGAGGATATCCGCGCCGATCCGCACCTGCGCCAGACCTACCGGGACGACCGCCAGTCGTTCGCGGCCGTGCCCATCAGCCACGGGGGACGGGCGATCGGTGTCCTCTTCGTGGACTGGCGCGAACGGCGCTCCCTCGGAAGCCCGGATATCCGACTGCTCGAGACCCTGGCCGCCTACGGAGCGATCGCCATCGAGAACGCGCGCCTGCACGCCCGGGAGCGCGAAGCGCGCCGCGAGGCCGAAGAGGCCCACCGGCGGCTCCGGCAGTTCATCGGGATGATCGCGCACGAGCTGCGCGGTCCACTGGGCGTGGTCGCCACCTCGTTCGAGCTCCTCCGGACCAGTCGGCGGCGCACCGGCGAGGTCGAGCGGCGGGTCCTCCCGGCGACCGAGAACGCTATTCGCCGCATGCGCCGCCTGGTGGATGACCTGATCGGGGCGACGCGGATCGACGCCGGGCGCTTCCACGTGCGCCCCTTTCCGATGGACCTGGTCGCGGCCGCGGGGGAAGTCATCGCCCTGTTCCAGGGCACCAGCGCGGCGCACCGGATTCTCCTTGATGCCCCACCTCGCTGTGAGGGCGAGTGGGACCCGGAGCGGATCGCCCAGCTTCTGTCTAACCTCATCTCCAACGCGATCAAGTACTCGCCAGACGGCGGCGAGGTGCGCGTCTCGATCGGCCATACCCCGGACACGGGCGATGTCCTGGTCCGGGTGAGCGATCAGGGGATCGGCATTCCGCCCGAGAAGCTGGGGCTTCTCTTCCAGCCCTTCAGCCGGCTCGATCCAGACGGATCGGTCGAGGGGCTCGGGCTCGGGCTTTACATCGCTCGGGCGATCGTCGAGGCGCACGGCGGGCGGATCTGGGCCGAGAGCACGCCCGGCGCCGGGTCGGTGTTCTCCTTCACCCTGCCGGCTGTACCCGCCCCACCGGCGTGATCGTGACTCCACTGGCGCCGGCCACGCCCGATCTCCCCGGACAGCCCCTCTCCGGCCGAACCAGACGGGTCTCCGCGCATCGCGTCCCCTGCTCCAGGGGGTCGGATTCCCGCCGCACGCTGGATCTGCCGGCATGCGAAAAGACCCCTCTTGCCACCGGGACCGGATCCTGCTATGCTCTTACCTAGAATGATTCTAATTCCAGTTATTAGACGATAATGTTTCTTGCCAAGGAGATAACAGCGGTGGGAATGGGAGGCGAGCAGATGCTCCGACGGGCACTTGGTCCACGCTGGCTGAATGCTCTTCGCCATCTGCTCCTCGGGGAGGATCATCATCGTCTCGATACCAACGGGATCGTGCTCCGGGTGGTGCAGCCCGGCCTGGCCGGCCTGATGGATGGGTCCGTCTCGACCCTGGCGCCGATCTTCGCCGCCGCGGTCGCCACGCGGAGCTCGCACACTGCCTGGGTCGTCGGCATGGCGGCCGCGGTCGGGGCCGGCATCAGCATGGGCTTCGCCGAGGCGCTGTCGGATACCGGCGAGCTGACCGGCCGGGGCGATCCGCTTCGGCGCGGCTCGATCGTCGGCATCTGCACGTTCGGCGGCGGCTTCCTGCACACCCTGCCCTTCCTGATCCCGGCCTACCATGTTGCCCTGACCCTCGCCGTCTTCCTCGTCGGCCTGGAGCTGATCACCATCTCCTTTATCCGCCACCGCTTCTTCCACGTTCCTCTGTCCCGCTCGAGCCTGCAGGTGATGCTCGGCGGCGGGCTGGTCTTCCTCTCGGGTCTTCTTCTCGGCCAGGCCTGAGGCCGCGCGGCGGCATTGCGTCCGCACCGCCGCGCGAGTATCCTCGGCATGCGCGCCGGCCGGGTGATCTGCCTTCGCCATCAGCCGGAGGCCGGGCGCGCGATCACCGCGAGAGGGCGCGCTGGGGATGCTGTCCGCGGACACGGTGGGTCTCCCATGGATTCCCGGGCGGCGACCGCCCCCGGTCCACCCGCCGGGCATGCCGCGTCTGATGATGTGCCTGCTGCCGAGGACCGTCTTCGGACGCGGCGCGTCCCTCCTGGCCGCACTCCTGACGCTCGCCGCGGCGCTTCTCCCAACCCCGTCGCGGGCCGCGGCCTGCGGCCCGGCCGGGACGGCCGCCGCCGTCCGCGAACTGGCAAGCGACCTAGTGATCAATCCGGACGCCTCGGTCACCGTCCGCGAGACGATCCGCGTGACCGGCGATGACCGGATCCCACTTGTTCGGGAAATTCCGACCCGCTACCGCGCTGCCCCGGGGCACACTGTCAGCCTGGATATCCTGCTGGAGGAGGCGCGGCGCGACGGCACGCCATGGCACGCCGCGGTGAGCTCCTCCGACGCCGCCGTCCGGATCCAGCTTGCCAGGCCGGATGCGGCCGCACCGGGCGAGCACACCTACACCCTGACCTACCGCTTTACCGGAGGGGTCATCTTCCTCGAGGACCGGGACCGGCTCGTCTGGCCGCTTCTCGGAAGCGTCGGTCCGGCGCCGCCCGGCTGTCTCACGGCCACCATCCAGCTCCCGCCGGGCGTCCCCCCGATTGACATCCACGGTGATGGCTGGATCGGGCGACCGGAGGCACCCGTGCTGCCGATCCCGCCGACGGTTGAGCGTGGAGGGATTGTTGCCTACACCGTGGACGGTGCTCAGATTGCCGGGCGCGGCCTGACCATCGCGGTAGACTGGCCGCGCGGATTCGTGCGCGAGCCTTCCCGGCTCGGGCGCGGCCTGCCGCTTGTAGCGCGCGGGGAGTCATCTCGGATCGCCCTGCTGGGCCTGCTCCTGACCACGCTGTACGGGGCGCTGGCGGTGCTGGCCGTTCGACGACCATCGGCGCGCCCTCCTGCCGCTCCGGTGGTGCACCCGCCCGACCGCCTCTCCCCGGCAGCGCTGCGCTTCCTCACTGCGGGGGCCTGTGATGCCCGCGCGCTCGCGGCTACCATCCTCAATCTGGCCGTGCTGGGGCACCTGATCATCCGCGAGCGCCGGCCCGCACCAGCCAGAGCGGCGCCGGGCACCAGCGGACCGCTCCCGACCTTCACCCTCGTGCGCCGCCCCGGACCGGCCCGCCGGCCGCCCGCGCCCGAGGAGGGGGCAGTCCTCTTCGAACTGCTCGGATTCGGGGGTGCGTTCCAGATCGGGCCGGAGAACGCTGGCGACCTGCGCCGCGCCCGTTCCGAGCTCCGGCGCCTGATTGGTGCCCTCTACGAAGACCGCTACTTCGCCACGCGCGGGGGCTATCTCGTGCCCGCTCTGCTCCTGGCCACAGCGGCACTGGGCGCATCCGCGCTGGCCGAACTCCAGCGCGCCGCGCTCGACCTGGCGGCTGGCGTCCTCTGGCTGATCATCGCGCTTGCGCTGGTCTATTCCACCGCGCTCGTCCTGGGCCTGGTGCTCCTCCGCGTGCGGTTCGCTCGCCTGCCCGAACGGCTCCGCGTCGGCGGAATCGCCCTTGCTGGTTTCCTGGCCGCGTACGCGCTCACTGCCGCCGCGCTGGAAGCGATCGCCCGCTCGCCGTGGCCGGTCATCGCGGCGGTCGGCGGGCTCTCCCTCGAACTGGCCGTGCTCCGCCTCCTGCTGGCGAGCCCGGCGCGGGACGGGCGGCGGATCCGCCGCCAGATCGAGGAGTTCCGTCAGTTCCTCACGGCAGCCGGTCGGCAGCCAGATCGCCTGATGGATCGCTCGTCTGCACCCGGAGAAGACGACCTGCCCTACGCCGTGGCGCTGGAGGCCGAGGAGGGCTGGCCGATCCCAACCGCGCTCTCCGCTGGATCGGAGCAGTGGCTCGAACTGGAGCCAGATGCTCCCGGGCGGTCGGCGGCAGAGCTGGCCCGGGATCTCTGCGCGGCGATCACGGCGGCGCTGACGCCCGCGCACGGACAGGGCCGGCAGGCGCGTGCGCATCAATCAGAGCGGGCATAGCGGGCCGAGCCGTACGCTGCAGCGTGCGGCCGGTCGGTCTGCCGGCGAGCGGCGGATGCCGTCCATCGTGACGGCAGTAGCAGTGCCGTGCTACGATGTCGGCCGGCACCCGGCCCGGGGAAGCCGGTGCACCCTGCGGACCCGGTCGGGACTGCTGGCGCCCGGCCGGTCAGCGTCCTGATAAAGAAGCGGGTGATGAAGGAAAGGAGCGACCATGATGGAGCGACCCTACCGGGGCATCTATCCGATCGTCCCGACGACCTTCGCGGATGACGGCAGCCTGGATGCGGAGAGCCAGGTTCGTGCGGCGGAGTTCCTGATCGACGCGGGCGCCCACGGCTACTGCATCCTGGCCAACTTCTCCGAGCAGATGGCACTCTCGGATGCCGAGCGCGACTATCTGACCGATCTCCTGGTCCGGCACGCCCGGGGGCGGGTGCCGGTCATTGTCACCACCAGTCACTACAGCGCGCGGGTTGCCGCCGAGCGGTCGCGGCGTGCCCAGGAGGCCGGCGCGGCCATGGTCATGCTCATGCCGCCGTACCACGGGACGCTCCGGCCCGATGAAGACGGCATCCTCCGCTTCTTCGAGACGGTCGCGAAGGCCATCTCGATCCCGATTATGGTCCAGGACAGCCCGGTCAGCGGGGTCACCCTGACTGCTTCTTTCCTGGCGCGGCTGGCCCGCGAGATCGATGCCGTTCGCTATTTCAAGATCGAGTCGGCCAGCGCGGCGGTCAAACTACGCGAGCTGATCCAGCTGGGCGGAGCGGCGATCGAAGGGCCGTTCGACGGTGAAGAGGGGATCACCATGATCGCCGACCTCGACGCAGGGGCGACGGGCACGATGCCCGGCGGCATGATCCCGGAGGTCTTCCGCCAGATTTTCGACCGCTACCAGGCGGGCGACCGGGCCGGCGCCATTGCCCTCTACGAGCGCTACCTCCCTCTGATCACCTACGAGAACAAACTATGTGGCCTTCGGGCGACCAAGGTTCTCATGAAGGAGGCCGGGATTATTCGCTCCGAGGCCACGCGGGCCCCGACGGCACCGCTCCACCCGGCGATCCGGGCCGGGCTCCTCGAGATCGCCCGTCGGCTTGACCCCCTGATCCTGCGCTACGGACGCTAGGGCCGCCGGAGCTGGCCGCCGCGGTCGGCGCGCGACAGGGCTTGACGGAGCGCCGCGCCGGTGGTAGGATGCGCGGCGCCGTCATCCGGTAGATGTAGAATGACTGGACGATAGCATGAGCACGCCAGCGGCCGCCCGATCGCCCCGGCCCCTGCGCGCCCTGCCGCGTGCCCGCCTCATTGACCGCGCCGCCGAGGCGATTAAGGACTACGTCCTGGCTAACCACCTCCGGCGCGGGGATCGCCTGCCGTCCGAGGCCGAGCTGGCACGGTCGCTCGGGGTGAGCCGGAATGTCATTCGCCAGGCGGTCTCATCGCTGGAAACGCTCGGCATCCTCCAGGTCGCCCAGGGACGGGGCATCTATGTCGGCGATGTCGCCGACACCACGGTCTTCCGGCAGCTCGCAAGCTGGCTCAATACGGACGAGCTCGACAACCAGGAGTTCATCCAGACCCGGGCGATCTTCGAACGCGGCATCTTCGAGCTGGTCCTGGCCCGGATCAGCGACGCAGAACTGGATCAGCTCGCGGCAATCGCCGCCGCCCTCCGCGATGCCTCTGCGGAGGAGGAGATCCAGCGCCTGCACGATGAGTTCCACCAGGCCCTCCTGGCGGCCACCGGCAACCGCTTCCTGATGACCCTGGGAACGATCCTTAACCGCTTCTTCTGGTCGGTCGCCTACTCCGGGCCGCACGTCCACCGGGTCTCGCCAGCCTACCTGCGGGAAAGCCACGCCCAGCTCGTCGAGCTCCTGCGCCGGCGCCGGGTGGAGGACATTCCGGCGATGATCGCACTCCACCTGGGCGTTCCCCGGGGCTGACCGCAGGAGAGACGGACATGCTCGCCTACATCGCGCGGCGTCTCGGCAGCCTGGCTCTCACCATGCTCGTCGTGACGATGCTCCTCTTCGCCCTGATGCACTCAGTCCCCGGCGGCCCCTTCGAGGTCTACTTCGAGAAACAGCCCCTGCCCGACTTCGCCCTGCAGAATATCAAGCATAAGTACGGGCTCGACCGCCCGGTCTGGGAGCAGTACCTGCGCTGGCTCTGGGCCGCACTCCACGGCGACTTTGGCATCCCCTATGAGAGCCCCACCGAGACGGTCACCGGCCTGATCCTGCGGGCCTGGCCGGTGACCATGCGCATCGGCATCCTGACGATCGCCCTCGCGTACCTTCTCGGCCTCTTCTTCGGGATCATCGCCGCGGTCCGGCAGAATACCTGGATCGACGGCACGATGACCTTTCTGGCAACCCTGGGGATTACCCTTCCGAACTTCGTTGTCGGGTTCGTCCTGATCCAGATCTTTGCTGTCCAGCTGCACTGGTTTCCGACGGGCGGCTGCTGCGAGCCGCGGCAGCTGGTCATGCCGGTGATCGCGTACGCCCTCGGTCCGATGGCGGGTGTCGCCCGCTTTGTCCGCACCAGCATGCTGGAGGTGATGCGGACCGAGTACGTGATGATGGCGCGGGCGCGCGGCCTCCCGGAGTGGCGGGTCCTGCGGCGGTATGTCCTGCGGACCGCCCTGATCCCCCTGATCACCATCCTCGGGCCGCAGATCCCGGACATCCTGACCGGTTCGATCTTCATCGAGGCGACGTTTGCGATCCCGGGCATCGGGGCTTACTTCACAACGGCCAGCCAGACGCGCGACTACCCGATGATCATGGCCCTGGCACTCCTGGTCGGCTTCCTCTGGGGAATCCTGTACCTTCTGAGCGACATCGCCTACACGATCGTCGACCCGCGGGTTCGGCTGGAGGGGCTGAAGCGATGAGCGCGACGATGACAGCCTCCACGTCAGCTGTGGCGATCCGCCGCTCGACCCCCCTCGGCGATGCCTGGCGGCGCTACCGCCGGAACCGCCTGGCGGTCGTGGGCGGCGTCATTGCCCTGGCGATCATCCTCGTCGCCATCTTCGCGCCCGTGCTGGCGCCGGCGCCGTACGACTACGCGGTGATCACCGAGACCCTCCAGCCGCCGAGTGCCCGGCATCTCCTGGGCACCGATGAGGTCGGGCGTGACCTCCTCAGCCGCATGATCTACGGCGCCCGCACCTCGATGACGGTTGGGATTCTCGTGCCGCTCATCGGAACGATGATCGGGCTGGTGCTCGGCGGGCTCGCCGGCTGGTTCGGCGGCTGGATTGACTTCATCGTCCTCCGCATGGTCGAGGCGATGACGGCGATCCCGAGCGTGATCGTCGCCCTCGTCCTGGTGACGATCTACGGTGCGGGCCTCGATCACCTCATTCTCTTCCTGGGGCTGACCGGCTGGGTCGGGGTGACGCGCCTGACGCGGGCCCAGTTCCTTGCCCTGCGGGACCGGGAGTTCGTGGTCGCGGCCCGGGCCATCGGCACCCCCGGCTGGCGGATCATGGTGCAGCACCTGCTCCCCAATGCGGCCGGGCCGATTATCGTCGTCTTTGTGCTGGGCATTCCCGGCGCCGTGTTCGGTGAGGCCGGCCTCAGCTTCCTCGGGCTCGGCGTCCAGGATCCAATCCCAAGCTGGGGCAAGATGATCACCGAGAGCGCACCGTACATGCAGCAGGCTCCCCTGCTCGGTCTCCTGCCGGTTGTGGGGATCGGTCTGACCATGCTCAGCTTCAGCTTCGTCGGCGACGGCCTGCGCGATGCGCTCGATCCCAGCGCGCTGGAGTAACCGGGCACCCCAGCCCTGGTAGATAAGCCGAGAACCAGATCGGGTCAGGAGGTGGTGAGAAACGGGTTCGGGGGCCGTCAGCCCTGACGGACCGCACGCGGTAGACGCGCTCCGCGTAGACGGCGGCCAGTGCTGGCCCGGGCCGTCGGGCTCGGCCCAGGCGCTGTGCGCCGCCCGGCGAGGTCCGAGAAGCGACCGTATGTCCCCGTGCGCACGCGCGGGGTGATCCTGGGACGATGCAAACGCACGAAGGTAAAGTCACAGTTATGGTGGAAGGAGTGACACCGTGTCGAACCTGAACAGGCTGTCATCGCGATGGACCGGTCGGCTGATCTCCCGCCGCGGCCTCCTGGCGGCTAGCGGGATGGGAGCGGCTGTCCTGCTTGCTGCTTGCGCCGGCACCCCTGCGACCCCGACGACGGCGCCAGCGGCCGCGGCACCCAGCCCAACGCCCGCAGCGCCCCAGCCCACGGCAACCCCACGTCCCACGCCGCAGCCGGTGGTGATCCAGACCGCCGTCCCCGGTACGCCAACCCCGGCCCAGCAGGCGGCCGGCACGCCGGCAACCGGCGGGGCGGTCAATGTCTTCGGCAAGGCGCTCCCGGCGGATGCCGCGCCCCTCGACAAGCAGTGGACGGTAACCGTGGGCGAGGGCGGCCACAAGGCCATGGACTTCTACGAGGCGGTCTACGACCGGGCTCCCCTGGCCGACTACTTCGGGATCGGCCTGACCCACATCGATGCCGATTTCAACATCTACCCGGGCGTCGCCGAGCGGTGGGAGCTCTCCAAGGATGGCCTGACCTGGACCTTCCACCTCCGCAAGGGGATCATGTGGAGCGACGGGAACGAGCTGACCGCCAACGACTACGTCCAGACCTTCCGCTACAGTGCTGATCCCAAGCACGCCTGGGACTTCACCTGGTACTGGCAGGGGGTGATCAAGAACTACACCGATGCGGTCAAAGGGAAGGTTCCCACGAGCCAGATCGGCGTGCGCCAGGGTGAGGATCCCTACACCCTGATCGTCGAGACCGAACAGCCGGTGCCCTACCTGCCGGCCCAGATCCTTTACTCCTGGACCCTCAGCGCCCGGGCGCTCGACCAGTACCATTCGGGCGTCTACAACACCAACCCGAAGACCTGCGTCAGCTGCGGCCCCTTCATCCTGGAGGAGTGGAGCCCGGATCGCCGAAATGTCCTCGGCCCGAACAAGGCCTACTCGTACAAGCAGGTGATCCCCTACATCCAGAAGATGTACGGCAACATCGTCAAAGGGGGGAGCAACTTCCAGCGCTTCCAGGCCGGGGAGATCGACAGCGTCGAGGTCTTCTCACCCGACATCAAGGTGATCCAGAACGATCCGAAGCTGAAGGACTTCCACATTTACACGAATCCACAGGATTTCCGTGTCTTCTATGCCTTCTTCGACGTGACGATCAAGCCGTGGAATAATCCCAAGGTGCGTCAGGCATTCGCCCACGCGGTCGATCGCGATTCGATTATCAAGGCGATCCTGGCGCCGCTGGCGATTCCCGCCTACGGCTTCCTGATGCCCGGCTTCCCGTCGGCGATCTACGATGAGCTCAAGCCGCTGACCAACTATGATCCCCAGAAGGCGAAGCAACTGCTCGCCGAGGCCGGCTACCCGAACGGCCAGGGCTTCCCGGAGGTTACCTTCTACATTCGCGGGAGCGGGCCGCCGACCGATGCCGCGGTGACCCAGGCCCTGGCGGCCGGCTGGCAGCAGGTGCTCGGCGTGAAGATCAAGCTCCAGACGCTCGATCAGCCGTCGTTCATGGCAAAGCTCAACGCCAAGCCGACCCAGATCCCCTTTGGCTGGATCTCCTACGGCATGGACTACTTCGATGCGTCGAACATGCTGGGCGTGTACAAGGGCGGCGGCCGTCATAACTGGAATAACGCCCAGTACGATAAGCTGCTCGAGGAAGCGGGGCCCTTGACCGACCCGGAGAAGCGAAACGCGCTCTACGCCGATGCCCAGAAGCTCCTCACCAGCGAGGCACCCGCGGTGTTCGTCTACCACCAGCTCCATGGGTATCTCTACCAGCCGTACTACAAGGGCAAGCACCTGGAGAAGGACAAGTACGGCTATGATGGTGAGGAGTGGGGCGCCTTCCCCGTCAACTACGGCCTGAACGACGTCTACATCGCCGGCAACGTCGATCAATACCGGCACGCGACCGTCTAGTGGTCGAGCGCGGTCAAGGAGGCCAGGGGTGAACGCGCGCGAGCCGCTGCTGACCGTGCACGGGCTGACGACGCGATTCCGCGTGCGCGACCTGACCGTGTACGCGGTCGAAGGGGCATCGTTCAGCGTCAGCGCGGGCGAGACGGTGGGGATCGTGGGGGAAAGCGGCTCGGGCAAGAGCGTAACGGCCCTCTCGATCATGGGCATGATCCGCTGGCCGGGGCAGATTGTCGGCGGGCAGGTCTTCTTCCACGGGGAGGACCTCCTGCGGAAGCCGGAGAGCGCGATGCGCCGCCTGCGCGGCCGCTTCCTGGCGATGATCCCCCAGAACCCGCTGACCTCGCTCAATCCGGTCCTGACCGTGGGGGACCATCTGCGCGAGGTGCTCTGGGTCCACCTCGGGATGGGAGCGGCCGAGGCCAATCGCCGGGCAGTCGAGCTGCTCCACCGGGTAGGCCTGCCGGATCCCGAACAGCGGATGCGCGAGTATCCCCACCGCCTGAGCGGGGGACAGCGTCAGCGGGTCATGATCGCCCTGGCCATGGCCTGCGGCCCGGAACTCCTGATCGCCGACGAGCCGACGACCGCGCTCGATGTGACGATCCAGGCCCAGATCCTCGAGCTGATCGACGAGCTGTCGCGCGAGGCCAGGCTGGCAACGATCCTGATCACCCACAACCTCGGCATCGTGGCCGGCCACTGTAGCCGCGTCGTCGTCATGTACGCCGGGCGGGTCGTCGAGGCCGGGCCGGTCGACGAGATCTTCGCCCGGCCGCGTCACCCGTATACGCTGGGCCTGCTGCGGTGCGTGCCGCGCCTCACCCGGGAGCGGACCCGGAGCTTCTACACGATCCCCGGCTCGCCGCCGATCGTGACCGAGCCGCCCCGGGGCTGCCCCTTCGCGCCCCGCTGCGCCTTCGCCACGCCGCGCTGTCAGGAGATGACGCCGGTGCTGGAAGAGACAGGTCCGGAGCACCTGGTCGCCTGCTGGAATCCGGTGCCGGCGGCCTCGGCCGAGGAGATCATGCGATGAGTGACCTCCAGCCGCTCGTCGAGGTTGAGGATCTGGCCGTGCACTACACCGTCCAGGGCGAGGGCTGGCTGCTGCGCCAGCGGCATCTCCTGCGCGCAGTCGACGGCGTCTCATTCACGATCCGGCCGGGCGAGACGCTCGGGCTGGTCGGCGAGAGCGGCTGTGGGAAGAGCACGACCGGCCGGGCGATCCTGCGCCTGGAACGGCCCACAGCCGGCCGGATTCGCTTCCAGGGCCAGGAGATCGGGGATCTGCCAGAGGAGAAGCTTCGCCCGCTCCGACGGAAGATGCAGATCGTCTTCCAGGACCCGTTCGCTTCCCTGAACCCCCGCCTGACGATCGGGCAGATCATCGCCGAGCCCCTGTCGGTCCATCACCTGTATGAGGGGCGGAAGCGGCAGGACCGGATCGCCGAACTGCTGAGTATGGTCGAGCTGAGCCCGGAACATATCCAGCGCTATCCCCATGAGTTCAGCGGCGGTCAGCGCCAGCGGATCGGCATCGCCCGGGCCATCGCGGTCGAGCCGTCGTTCATCGTCCTCGACGAGCCGGTCTCGGCGCTCGACGTGTCGATCCAGGCCCAGATCCTGCGCCTGCTGAGCGACCTCCAGCAGCGCCTGAACCTCTCGTACCTCTTCATCGCTCACGACCTCGCCGTGGTCGGCCAGATGAGCGACCGGGTCGCGGTGATGTATCTCGGCAAGATCGTCGAACTGGCTGACCGCGACGCGCTCTACCAGCGCCCCCATCATCCGTACACCCAGGCGCTCTTCTCGGCCGTGCCGGTCCCTGATCCGGCGGAGGCCCGGCGGCGGTCGCGGCTCGTGCTCGGTGGGGAGGTTCCCAGCCCGATCAACCCACCGAGCGGCTGCCGCTTTCATCCCCGCTGTCCCCTTGCCCAGGAGGTCTGCCGGCGCGTGGAGCCCTCTCTGCGGCCAGTTGCCTCCGGGCATCAGGTCGCCTGCCACTTTGCCGAGGATGCGGCCCGGCGCTACGAGCAGGTGCTCGTATGAGCGGGGCGCGGCCCGGCCAGCCCACACCATCAGGAGGAAGCGCGATTATGCCCCGTGCTGGCTTCGATGTCGCCCGCGTGCGCGATGCCTATCCCATCCTGCGCGAGATGGCCTACTTCAACACCGGCACCTACGGCATCATGGCCGAGCCGGTGCTGGCCGGCTACCTCCAGAATATCGCGCGCTTCGAGCGGCGCGGCATGGTCGAGAGCGGCAGCCTGCACCGAGAGATCGAAGCCTCGCGGGAGCGGCTGGCCGCCCGGATCAATGCGCAGCCAGAGGAGATTGCCCTGACCGGCAACGCGACCGACGGCGTGACCTACGTGGCCGAAGGGCTCTCCTGGTCGCCCGGTGATGAGGTGATCATCTCCGACCAGGAACACCCGGCCATGAGCTACCCATGGCAGTATGCCGCCCAGCGCCACGGGATCATCCTCCGCCGCTTCGCAGTCGACTGGGACCCTCGCAAGAGCCTGGAGGCCATTCGCGCCCTGATTACCCCCCGCACGCGGCTGATCGGCACGAGCCACGTGACCTCGCCGTACGGGGTCCGGCTGCCGGTCAAGGAGATCTGCGCCCTCGCCCACGCGCACGGGGCCCTGGCCCTGGTGGACGGTGCCCAGTCATTCGCGGTGCTCCCCATCGATGTGCGGGAGATGGGCTGTGACTTCTTCACCGGTAACGGCCACAAATGGCTGGGCGGGCCCAAGGGAACTGGATTTCTCTACGCCCGCCGGGAACTCATGGAGCGGCTCCAGCCGGCCTACGTCGGCGCGGGCTCCGAGCAGAGCTTCAGCTTCGAGACGGGGCTGGTGCTCAAGCCGAGCGGGCGGCGGTTCGAGTTCGGCACCCGCGGTTTCGCCGTTCCCGCAAGCATCGGTCTGGCCCTGGAGTGGTTCGACCAGCTGGGCTGGGAGGCAATCTCTGCACGCATTCAGCACCTGGCCACCTATCTGAAGGAGCGCCTGGCCGCTCTCCCCGGCGTCGAGCTCTGCACGCCACCGGAGTGGGAGCGATCGAGTGGACTGGTCAGCTTCCGGGTGGCCGGCCGCAATGAGCAGGAGCTCCAGCGCCAGCTTGAGGCCGATCACCTCTACCCGCGGACCCTCGGTCCGGGGTCCGAGAAGATCCGGGTCTCCTGCGCGCTCTTCAACGACGAGAGTGAGCTCGACCGCTTGGTCGAGTGCGTCCGGCGCTTTGTGGGCACGCCGCGGTCCCGTTAGCCGCACACTGCGCCCCACCTGAGCGGCGGGCTACCGCAGTACCTGGTCTTCCCGTGGACGCGGCACGCCGCATTCGTGGATGCGGCAGAACACCTCGCTCGGATCGCAGGCGGTTGTCTCGAGCTGGAGCGAGGTGTGAGCGATCTGGAAGCGCTCAGCAAGCACGGCGTTCACCGCCGCGAGGATGTCGCACGCCTTGCTCACCGGCATATCCTGCACCAGCACGTGGGCGCTGGCCGCCCGAAGCGACGACGACAGGCTCCACAGGTGGAGATCATGCACGTCCAGCACCCCCGGCACCTGACACATGGTTGCCCGGACGTGGCGTGCGTCCAGATCCGGTGGTGTGGCCTCGAGGAGCACATCCACCGCCTCGACGATGACCCCCCGGCTGGACCAGAGGATGAACAGCGCGATCAGCACCGAAACAGCCGGATCGATCCAGGCCTGCCCGGTCAGGGCGAGCAGAACACCCGCGATCACCACGCCAGCGGCCGAAGCGGCATCGCCCGCGACGTGCAGGAAGGAACTGCGCACATTCAGATCGTGGTGGGCGTGCCCGTGGAGCCAGGCGGCAATCACCAGGTTGAGGAGCGCGGCGAGCGCCGCGACCGCGATCATCGCGGGCGCGCTGACGGGCTCCGGGGCGCGGAAGCGCTGGTATGCCTCGACCAGGATCCCGAGGGCGATAACCACCAGGGTAAGCGCGTTGCCGAGCGCGGCGAGCACGCCCGCCCGGTGCAGGCCGAACGTCCGCCGGGCGTTCGACGGCTGGCTGGCGAGCTGGTAGGTCCAGAAGGTCAGCGCCAGGGCAAGGGTATCAGTCAGGTTGTGGCCCGCATCGGCGAGCAGGGCGAGGCTGTGGGCAAGCAGGCCGGTGATCCCTTCCAGGATGACGAAGAGCGCGGTAAGCGCCACGGCGGCGCGCAGTCGAAGGGCAATGCTCGCCTGGATGCCAGCGCCTCCCGCCAGGGGCCCGTGATTGTGTCGCTTCATGTGGGAGCCTCAATACCTGTACCGAGTCTACCATGAAGACGGGAGGACGGGAAAGAAGGTCGTTCGATTGACCGCCTGGTGCGGCGCGGCAGGCCGGACTGGGGCATCGCAGACCAAGCCGGGCGCAGAACTTCGGCCGCGCCCGGGCTACCCGGGCGGGCCCCCGACGGGGATGAGGAGCGGTCCGCGCCGGTGCGCGGCGCTCGCGGACGGGATGATTATCGACCGCTCGCCGGGTGCGGGGTCAGCCGGCCAGGGACGTGCCGGCGCGCTCCTCCTCAACAGCGCGGGCGACCAGCCAGAGGCCAATCACCGCCTCGAGGAGCGCCAGCAGAACCCGCCCCCGGAAGGAGCGCCCTGCCCAGCTGACCAGCCCGCCCCACCACCGCGCCCAGCCGCGCGGCGCGAGGAGGAGCCAGGCCGCGTCGCCGATCGACCACAACCCGAGGAGCGCGAACAGGCGTCGCACGGAGTTCATGGAAGCATCCTTTCGACATCCCGGCGGCGGGGATCTCCCCGCCGCGCGGTCAACCGGTCTCCGCTGTGCGGACCCGGAACGAGAACAGCCGCGGCCGGTGAACGAATCCTGCATTGTTCCCCGCTCCGGAGCCGGATCCCGGCCCGACACCGGGCCCGCCCGCAAGTATCGGTCCGGCGCATCGGCACTGTCAAATCGGGCTGGCGAGCCGGCGGGCGCGCGCCGGAGGGGCCAGAGCGGGTGGGCATTCTGGAAGCCGTCAGGTCTGGAGCATGTGCCGATGGAGAGTCCCGAAGGGCCGCGCGCCCTCGCCGGTGTGGAGCGGCGCGCGATTCGCCGACGCGCGGCCTACCTGGCCGACCTGGGATTGCTGGCCATCACCGTGGTCTGGGGCAGTACCTTCATCATCATCAAGGACGCCCTGGCGGGTGTTGGGGCCCTCGAGTTTATTGCCCTGCGCTTCGGGGTAGCGCTGGCGGTGCTGGCGCTGTTTTTCCACCGCCGCCTCGGTCGGCTTGGGCCGGACGGCTGGCGGGCTGGTGTGTTGATCGGGCTCTTCCTCTTTGCGGGCTATGCCCTTCAGACGGTGGGGCTCCTTTTCACCAGTGCCTCTACAGCGGCGTTCATCACCGGTCTCTCAGTGCTGATTGTCCCGATCATCGACTTCGCCGTCCTGGGTCAGCGGGTGCGGCGCGGCGTCATCATCGGCGTACTGCTGGCACCGCTGGGGCTCTGGCTCCTGACCACCGGCCAGCGGCTCTCCTTCGGCCCGGGCGAGGTGCTCCTGCTGGCCTGTGCCGGCGCCTTCGCCGCCCACATTGTCGCCATCAGTGCCTTCGCGCGGCGGTATGACCCGCTGGGCCTGGCTATTGTCCAGGTGGCGGTGGTCGCGGCGCTGGCCGGACTTGCGGCGGCGGCATTCGAGAAGCCATTCCTCGTTCTGCCGGGGCCGTCAGTCTGGAGGGCCGTGCTCTACACCGGCGCGGTCGCCACGGCGTTCGTCCTAGCAGTGCAGACGACGATCCAGCGCTTCACGACCGCAACCCACGCCGCGCTGATCTTCTCGCTGGAGCCGGTGTTCGCGGCGATCTTCGCCTATCTTCTCGCCCACGAGACGCTGGGCCCGACGGCCATCCTCGGTGCGGCGATTATGCTGGCGGCGATGCTGCTCGCCGAGGTAGGACGATGAGCGCGAACCGGCGGCGCGGCTTGTCCGTGCGCGCCGGGCCGTGCTACACTCCGGTCGCGGAGATCACCCGGTCCTCCGGGGGGCCGATGGCGAGAAAGAACAGGATCACCTCGAGCGGACGAGGCGGGGACGAGCGCGGGCTGCGGACAGCGGATGCGGGGCAGCTTGCGGGAGCGGCACTGGAGCTGCGGCGCCGCGGGTTTCGCCTGACCCCCCAGCGGCTGATGATCCTTGAGCTTCTCGAGCAGTCCTCCGGCCACATCGCCCCGGAGGACCTCTATCGGCGCGTTCACGCCCGCTACCCGATGATCAACCGCTCAACGATCCACCGGACCCTGGACATGCTCGAACGGCTCGGCCTGGTGCGCCACGGTCACGAAGCGGACGGGGCGGCCCGCTACCACCTGGCCGGCGACGTCCGTCACGTCCACCTGGTCTGTCACCGCTGTGGCCACACGGTCGACGTCGAGGACCTGTCATTCGCCGAGCCGCTGGTCCGCGCACTCCATCAGCGCTACGGCTTCCAGGCGGACGTGACCCACTTCCCGATCTCCGGCCTCTGCGCGGCGTGCGCGGCGCGCCGCCCGCCCCTCCCGGCAGCGACAGGAGGCGGCTGACCACCTGCGCGGGCAAAGCCGCCCGGGGCGCTCAGGCACTTCAGAAGGTCAGGCGAACCTTCCGGCGCGCCGCGTCGTAGGCACGCCGGGCCTCCTGGACCGACGGCTCGGCGCTGACCTCAGCGACCGGCACATCCCACCAGCCCTCGAACGAGGGAACACGCCGCTCCGGATCGGCCGGGACGACGATCACATGGACGCCCGGCGTGCCCTGGGCCTGGGCGAGCGCCGCGCGAAGCGCATCGGCTGTTGAGGCCAGGACCGCCTGCGCCCCCATGGCCGCGGCGTGCTTGACGTAATCGACCGGAACGTACGGGCCGGCCAGCCGTCCGGACTGGCGGTCGCGGAAGCGCAGCTCGTTCCCGAAGCTCGGGACGCCCACCGAGCGCTGGAGGCCGTGGATGCTCTGGAAACCGTGGTTGTCGACCACCACGATCGTCAGATCGATCCCTTCCTGGACAGCGGTGACGATCTCCGAGTTCAGCATCAGGTAGCTGCCGTCGCCGATCAGGACGAAGACCCGCCGGTCCGGATCGGCGAGCTTGATGCCGATTCCGGCCGGGATCTCGTAGCCCATGCAGGAGTAGCCGTACTCGAGGTGATAGGCCTTTGGATCCTCGGTGCGCCAGAGCTTCAGCAGATCGCCCGGCATTGAACCGGCCGCATTGACCACGACGCCAGCGCCGCCCGCAGCCTCGTTGACCAGACCGATGATCTCTGCCTGGGAGAGGCACTCGGGATTCTTCACCGTGCGGAGGTTGTCCACCGTCGCGTCCCATTCCGCCTTCAGGCGCGCGATCTCCTGCTGGTAGTCGGCTGCGGTGCGATAGCCCGCCGCACCCAGTGCCTCACTGAGTGCAGTCAGGGCGCGCCGGGCATCGGCCACGAGCGGCAGGCCGTTGAGCTTCGCCGCGTCGAAGGGCGCGACATTGATCCCGAGCACCGCCAGGCGCGGGTTGCGGAAGGCGGTGCGCGAGGCAGTGGCGAAATCGCCGAGGCGGGTTCCGACGGCGATCAGGAGATCGGCCTCGGCGGCGAGGCGGTTGGCGGCCGTTCCTCCATTCGCGCCCACCGGCCCGACGTTCATCGGGTGATTCCAGGGCAGGGCTCCCTTCCCGGCCTGGGTTTCGGCGACCGGAATGCCGTGGCGCTCGGCCAGCCGCGCCAGCTCCTGGGTCGCCTCGGCGTAGATCGTCCCGCCGCCGGTGATGATCAGCGGGCGCCGGGCCGCCTGGATCAGGCTGACTGCGCGGGCCAGCGCCTCCGGCTCCGGCACCGGCCGGCGCACTCGCCAGACGCGGCGGTCGAAGAAGCTTTCGGGAAAATCGTAGGACTCGGTCTGGACATCCTCCGGCAGGGCGATCGTGACCGCGCCGGTCTCGGCCGGGTCGGTCAGGACCCGCATCGCCTCCGGCAGACTGCTCAGGAGCTGCTCCGGGCGATAAATGCGGTCGAAGTAGCGCGAGACCGGCCGGAAGGCGTCGTTGACGCTTACATCGCGCTCGGTCGGGTGCTCCAGCTGCTGGAGGACCGGATCTGGGATTCGGTTCGCGAAGTAGTCGCTGGGGAGAAGCAGAACCGGCAGGCGATTGATTGTGGCGCCCGCCGCGCCGGTCAGCATGTTCGTCGCGCCGGGACCGATCGAGCTGGTGCAGGCGAAGGTAGACAGGCGATTGGTCATCTTCGCGTAGGCCGCCGCCACGTGCACCATCGCCTGCTCGTTCTGAGGACGATAGTACGGGAGATCCACGGCGCCGCCGAGCTCTTCGAGCGCCTGCCCGAGCCCCGCAACATTGCCGTGGCCGAAGATGCCCCAGACGCCTCGGATGAGGCGCCGCTCACTGCCGTCCCGCTCAGTATACTGCGCGGCCAGGAAGCGCACGATCGCCTGGCCAACGGTCAATCGCACGGTCTTCATCGCTCGTCGTCCTCCCCCAAACGGCTGTACTGATGGGCCTGCTCAGCTCAGAACCGGCGCCTCGACCCGGGCGATCTCCAGGTTGGCGGCGTCGGCGCGCCCGTCCAGAAAAGCACGGGCGGACGCCTCGTCGGTAAAGCTGAAGGTGTAGCCCTCCGCCGTGCGCAGGGGCTCGCCAGTCGCGCGCACCCGGATCGTCCAGGTCGTCTGATCGACATATCCATCGCACATCGCGCGCACCCCCGGGGCAGTATCTCCTGCGCCCCCGGGGCCATCGTACGGTCTGGTCCGCGCGATGTCAAATGGCGCACCTGGCGGCCGCAGGCGGCGCTCCATCAGCACCAGCGGCGAACGGTCATGAGCATGCCGTATCGCGGGCGCAGGGTGATCAGAGGGTGGAGTGCCACCGGGTGGCCGGGGACGAGATCGAGCTGGTACTGCCGCGCGATGGTGGCCAGGATGAGCTGGGCCTCCTGCAGGGCAAAGCTGTTCCCGATGCAGAGGCGCGGCCCGCCCCCGAAGGGGAAGTAGGCATAGCGGGGACGGCCGGCCGAGCGCTCCGGCGCGAACCGCTCCGGATCGAATCCCTCGGGATTTTCCCAGAAGGCCGGGTGGCGGTGGGTGACGTACGGGCTTAAGAAAACGACCTGACCGGCCGGCAGGCGGAAGCCGTCAACCGCATCATCGGCGAGCGGCACACGCGAGATGACCCAGGCCGGTGGGTACAGGCGCATCGCCTCCTGCACCACCATGTGGGTGTAGGGGAGGTGCGCCAGGTCCTCCACCGTCGGCGGACGGTCACCCAGCACGGCCGACAGCTCAGCCTGGAGGCGCCGCCGCACCTCTGGATGACGGGAGAGCAGGTACCAGGTCCAGGTCAGCGCAACCGCCGTCGTCTCGTGCCCGGCGAGGAGAATTGTCATCACCTCGTCGCGGAGCTGACGATCGTCCATGCACGCGCCGGAGCTCTCATCGCGCGCGTGGAGGAGGAGGGAGAGGAGGTCATCCGGGGCATCCGTCACCGCCCGCCGCCCCTCGATCACCCGGTAGACGACCTGGTCAAGATCGCGGAGGGCCCGGCGGAACCGAAGATTGTCGGGCAGGGGAAGCCACGGCGGCAGGTCCGGGTAGGCCTGGATCCGCCGCATCGTGTGCTCTAAGCCAACGGCCAGCGCGCGGGCAACGGTTGGCGCCAGGTCGCGCAGGTCGGCGCCGAACATCGCCCGACCGATGATCTCGAACGTCAGCCGCATCATCTCGCTGGCCACATCGAGCGGTGCGCCGGTTCGCGCGTGCGGTTCCCACCGTTCGAGCATCGCCAGGGTGCGCTCGGTCATGAGCGTGCCAAAGGCGGCGACGCGCTGGCGGTGGAAGGCCGGCTGCATGAGGCGGCGCTGGCTGAGCCAGTGCTCGCCCTCGGCGGTCAGGAGCCCCTCGCCGAGGGTTTCCTTGAGCTTCTCGTTCGATCGGGGATCCTTCCGGTAGTTGGCGTGGTTCTCCTGAAGGACGTGGCGGACGTGATCCGGGTGCGCGAGCAGGTAGCCATGACGGCCGCCGGCGAGGGGAAGGCGGACCACATCGCCGTGGGCGCGCCAGGCATCCAGGAATAACTGGATCGGGTCGCGCCGGAGCGCGGGCAGGACCCCGACGAACGGGGAGCCAACCGGCCCGGGGGGCTCACGCAGCGGCCGCTTCGGGCCAGCGGACGAGCGGGGTGGATGGACGTCGGTGACCGCCATGGTCTCCTCCTGCGGCGCCGTGCCCGGTCTTCCGCGATCGCACGCACGGTGCCTGGCATGAAGTGTACCGCATCTGCGCCTCGCCCGCGCTGAAAAGCACCGGTTGCCGGGAGGGATGCATCAATTATGTGGCAGGCAGGCTGGTTGCTAGACAATAAGTGAGACTGGCATGCTACCTTTTGCTTGCTGAGAGCGAAAGGAGGCCAGTCTCACCGATGCGGATAGAGATCACCCGCGTGATTGATGTACCAGACGAACTGGTTGGCGTCAATGCGTTGGAGGCAATCGTACGCGAAGAGGGCTTTGCGCTGATGCGTGAGCTCTTTGGCACGCTCTGGCAGCGTTTCCAGGCGCTGCACTGGCGTTGCCCACAGTGCGGTAGTCGCGAGGTCGAGAGCGCTGGAGAGAAGACCTTTGACCTCTTGACCGCTTTCGGGAAGGTTGACTTGCCCCGCCAGCGGCTGGAGTGTCAGCAGTGTGGCACGATTGCCAAGCCGCTGGATGATTGGCTTCGCGCGTTGGGGGAGCATCGGGCCACCTGGTTGGTGCAGGAGCTGGCTTGCCTGGCTGGGGCGAGTTGGCCCTTTGAAGCAGCCGAAACCATCGTCGAGCGCGTGCTCTTGGGACCGATCAGCCACGAGCAAGTTCGCCAGGTTTCCACTGCCGACGGGGAGCGCGTGGCGACGCAGTTGGCCACAGAGGCCCAGGCGGTGCTGGAGGCTCCCGTGATGGACAAAGGCGCGGAGGACCCCCAGGGCATCAACGTGGTCGTGGATGGTGACTGGGTTCGCAGTCGGGACAATCCCGAAGGAATGGAGGGCAAGGTGGGGGTCGTCGACACGGGGGTAGCCAAGGTCGGCAAGGATCGGCGGAAGCTGGTCAACCGTCGATATGCCGTCACCTTCAACGGGTCCGACCTGCTCGGGAAGCTGGTCGATGCGGAAGCCAGCAAGCTGGGAGTAGAGCAGGCACAGCGTCTGCGGCTGCTCGGGGATGGGGCAGCCTGGGAGGAGACCATCCAAGCCGAGCACTTCCCTCGCGCCAAACGAGTGCTCGACCTCTGGCACCTGGAGCGACGAATCAGGCGGGCTCTCCAGTCCGTATTCGCCAGCCAACCCGACGAGTTGATCCTTCAGCGTGAGAAGTTGCGGTGCTGGATCCGTCAGGGCAAGGCCGAGGAAACGCTGGCCGAACTCCGCGGGTTCGCTGAGAGGTACCGCGAGGTCCCCAAGGAGCTCGCCAAGACGATTGGGTATGTGGAGCGTCACCGTTCGGCGATCATCAACGACGAGGCCGACCTGGCAACCGGCAAGCACGTGGGCAGCGGAGCCGTCGAGAAGGCCGGGGATCTCGTGATCAACCGTCGCTTCAAGGGGCGACGGGGGATGCGCTGGTGGCGCAAGAATGCCGACGCGTTGGCCACCCTCCGGGTCCTCTACCTCAACGGTGACTGGGACCAACACTGGCTGCAACGGCGCTCCTACCCACCCAAAGCAGCCTAGTTACCCGCCAGGTAGTTGATGCATTCTGCCGGGAGGGATGTCTTGACAGGCTCCCAACTCGGTGCGTACTATTAGCCCCTGCCTACGGTCGGATCTGCAGACTCGCGCGGCGGGCCCGGGTACAGATGCCGCGCGGTGACAGACTGCCCGTGCCGATAGAACCGTAGGCGCAGATCGCTGACCAGGGAGATGCAGAGCATGCGCACCCGACACCTCTCGCGCCGGAGCTTTCTCGCGATGACGGCGGCCGCCGCGTCGGTGTTCGCCGTCGGTGCCTGCGGTTCGAGCGCGCCGGCGGCACCGACAAGCGCGCCTGCCGCCCCGGCCGCGGCGACCCCCACTGCCGCGCCGACAGCCGCCGCGCCCACGCCCACACCGGTGGCTCTGGCCACGCCCGCTCCCCAGGCCGCGGCCCCGACGGTCGCGGCGAGCGGAACGACGATCCGCCAGTTCAAGGAAGCGCCGATGCTGGCCGACCTGGTCAAGCAGGGCAAACTGCCGCCGGTCGAGAAGCGTCTGCCTGATCCGGAGGATATCCTTGTCGTCAAGCCGCTGAACGAGATCGGCCAGTACGGCGGCACCTGGAACCAGGCGTTCACCGGCCCGGCGGACTTCCACGCCTTTGACCGCAACACCTACGAGGCCATGCTGCGCTGGCCGGCCGACCTGCGCAACCCGATCGAGCCCAACCTCGCCAAGAAGTGGGAATGGAGCGACGATAACAAGACCCTCACCCTCTACCTGCGCAAGGGGCTGAAGTGGTCAGACGGCGAACCGTTCACCGTGGATGACATCCTCTTCTGGTGGAATGACATCGAGCTCGACAAGAACCTGACCCCGGCCCCGCACGCCGAGTACGTCGTGAACGGCAAGCCGATGGAGGTCGAGAAAGTCGACGACTACACCGTCCGCCTCCACTACGCCGGCCCGAATGGCCTTGCCCTGCGGATGCTCGCCTTCCACGGGGGGCAGTGGCCGACCGCCTTCGAGAAGTTCGGCTTCTATGCACCCAAGCACTATCTCCAGCAGTTCCACCCGAAGTACAATCCGAAGTCAGACTACAAGACCTTCGCCGCCAAGGCAGACGACCTCAATCCGGACCGGCCGGTTCTCTGGCCCTGGCGCATCACCGAATGGAAGCCGAACGAGAACAAGCTCATCGCCGAGCGCAATCCGTACTACTGGAAGGTTGATCCGGAGGGCAACCAGTATCCCTACATCGATCGGATCTACATGCACCTGGTGGCAAACTCCGAGGTGATCAACCTCATGGCGGCAAACGGCCAGCTCGACTTCCAGTTCCGGAACATCGACGTGTCGAAGTACTCGGTGTTCTCGGAGAAGGCCAAGGCGGGCAACTTCCACATCCTGAAGTGGCCGGCCGCCGACGGGAGCGAGCTTGCGTTCTTCCCGAACCAGACGATCGACGACCCGGATCTGCGGAGTGCCTTCCGCGATGTGCGCTTCCGGCAGGCGCTCTCGCTGGCGATCAACCGGGACCAGCTGAACCAGGTCGCCTACCTCGGGCTCGGGACGCCGCGGGCGGCGACGGTCCTGCCGCAGTCGCCGTACTACAGCGAGGGGATCGACCAGCTCTACGCGACCTATGACCCGAAGAAGGCGGAGCAGCTCCTCGACGAGATGGGGCTGAAGAAGAACGCCGACGGTATCCGCACCTTCCCGAACGGCAAGCCGGTCCAGTTCCTGATCGAGAGCTCGATCACCGCCGGCACCGGCCTGGATGCCCTCCAGCTCGTGGTGAAGAACTGGCAGGCCATCGGCCTGAAGGTTGACCTGAAGACGATGGACCGCTCGCTGTACTGGCCGCGGGCGATCGGCAACCAGGTGCAGATGGCAACCTGGGGGATCGATCGCGGTCTGGAGCCGATGGTTGACCCGATCTACCAGATCCCGTTCGACAACCGGAGCTGGTTCGCCCCGCAGTGGGGCGTCTGGTACAACACCGGTGGCCAGCAGGGGGAGAAGCCGGAGGGGCCGGCCGCCCAGGTCCAGCAGCTCTATGATCAGTTCAAGAGCACGGTGGACAGCGCAAAGCAGATCGAGATCGGCAAGCAGATCTGCAAGATCGCCGCGGAGAACGTCTTCGCCATCGGCACGGTCGGGATGGTGCCGTCCATCGTGATCGTGAAGAATAACTTCATGAACGTGCCTGAGACGGCGGTGACCGACTGGATCATGTTCAGCCCGGATAACCTGAACCCGTTCCAGTTCTACTTCAAGCAGTCCTGAGCCATGCTCGCCTACGTCATCCGGCGGCTGGCCGCGATGATCCCCACCCTGATCATCGCGTCCATGCTGATCTTTGCGATCATCCGTCTGCCGCCGGCCGACTTCGTCACGACGCTGGTGGCGCAGGCGGCGCAGTCTGGAAGCTCGTCCGACCAGGCGAGCATGGCCGCCCTCCGCCACCAGTACGGCCTTGATCAGCCGCTCTACGTCCAGTACCTCCGCTGGATCGGCGGCCTGCTGCACGGGGATCTGGGCTACTCGTTCGAGTGGCAGCGGCCGGTTGGGCCGCTCATTCAGGCTCAGCTCCTCTATACTGTTCTGCTATCTCTCGCCTCGATGGTCTTTATGTGGGTGATCGCCCTGCCGATCGGGATCTACTCGGCCACCCACCAGTACTCCCTGCTTGACCACCTGCTCACGCTGATCGGCTTCCTGGGCCTCTCGGTGCCCGATTTCATGCTGGGGCTGATCTACCTCTTCATTTCGGCGTTCTATTTCCACCAGCCGGTCGGCGGCCTGTTCTCGCCGGGCATGGAGAGCGCACCATGGAGCCTGGCCAAGGCGCTGGATCTCTTCAATCACCTGATCTGGCCGACGATCATCCTGGGCCTGGGAGGGACGGCCCAGCTGATCCGGATCATGCGGGCGAACCTGCTGGACATCCTCGGCCAGCAGTTCATCACCACCGCGCGGGCGAAGGGGCTGCGCGAAGCGGTAGTGATCAACAAGTACGCCGTCCGGGTGGCGATCAATCCACTGATCTCGGTGATGGGCATGCAGATCCCCAACCTGATCTCGGGTGCGACGATCCTGGGGATCGTCCTCTCGATCCCGACGGTTGGTCCGCTTCTGCTCCGGGCCCTGATCGACGTGGACATGTACCTGGCCGGCTCGATTCTCCTGTTCGCGGTGATTCTGCTGATGGTGGGGAACCTGATCGCTGACATCTGCCTCGCCTGGGTGGATCCGAGGATCCGGTACGAATGAGCATCGAACTGCATCCGCCCGAGCTGATCTTCCCGGCCGAAGTCGAGCTGGCCGAGGCGGCGGTTGAGGCCGACGAGCGCCGCTACATGGTCTCCCAGTGGCGGCTGATGGGGCGGCGCTTCGTTCGGAACCGGGCGGCGCTGGTCGGCGGCGTGGTGATCGGGATCCTGTACCTGACGGCGCTGTTCGCCAACTTCCTGGCCCCTTACTCGGTGGAGAACCGCTTCTTCCAGTACCTCTATGCGCCGCCCCAGGGCATCCATCTCTTTCACGACGGTCGGTTCGAGCCGTACATCTATCCGATCAAGCTGACGATCGACCCGACCAGCCTGCGCAAGGTCTACACCGTCGATCGGAGCCGGGTGATCCCGCTTCACTTCTTCGTCCACGCCGAGCCGTACCGCCTCTTCGGGCTGATTCCTACGGATGTGCACCTCTTCGGAGTGGATGATCCGAGCGCGGCGGTCCTGCTCCTGGGGACCGATCGTCAGGGGCGAGACCTGCTCTCGCGCATTCTGATCGGGAGCCAGATCTCCCTGACGGTCGGGCTGGTGGGGGTTGTGCTCAGCCTGATCTTCGGCACGATCATCGGGATCGCCTCAGGCTATTTCGGCGGCCGACTCGATGACCTCATCCAGCGGGTGATCGAGCTGATCCGCTCCTTCCCGACAATCCCGCTCTGGATGGGGCTTTCGGCGGCGCTCCCGCCGAACTGGCCGCCCCTGCTGACCTACTTCGGCATTACCGTCATCCTCTCCTTCATTGGCTGGACCTGGCTGGCGCGTCAGCTGCGGGGGAAGGTACTCGCACTTCGGGAGGAGGAGTACATCCATGCGGCCGAAATCGCCGGAGCGAGCCCGTTCTGGGTGATCACGCGCCACCTGATCCCGGCGACGCTCTCCCACATCATCGTCATCGCGACGCTGGCCCTGCCGAATATGATCCTGGCAGAGACGGCCCTGAGCTTCCTCGGGCTGGGCATCCGTCCGCCCCTCACGAGCTGGGGCGTCCTCCTGCAGGAAGCCCAGAACATCGAGACCCTCGCCAACTATCCGTGGCTCCTCTCGCCGCTCGCCTTTATCGCCGTGGCCGTCCTCGCCTTCAACTTTCTCGGCGACGGGCTGCGCGACGCCTCGGACCCCTATACGGTATCCTGAGATGTCACAGCCCCTGCTCGAGATCCGGAACCTCCGAACGCACTTCTTCACGCCCGACGGGATCGTCCGGGCGGTTGACGACGTTTCGCTGGAGATCCAGCCCGGCGAAACGCTGGGCCTTGTTGGCGAGTCTGGCTGCGGCAAGAGCATGACTGCTTACTCGATCATGCGGCTCCTCCCCCGGAGCGCGCGGATCGTCGGCGGGCAGATTCTCTTCCGCCGCCGGGGGCAGACCGAGCCGATCGATCTTGCGCGGGTTGATCCGGGCGGTGACCTGATTCGCGACATCCGCGGCAACGAGATCGCCATGGTCTTCCAGGAGCCGATGACCTCCCTCTCGCCGGTGCACACCATTGGTGATCAGATCGGCGAGGCGATCCAGCTCCATCAGGGCGTGAGCCGGGCGGTGGCGCGCGAGCGCACAGTGGAGATCCTGGAGCGGGTTGGCTTCGCGGCGGCCCGCCAGCGGCTCGACCAGTACCCGCACCAGCTCTCGGGCGGCCTCCGCCAGCGGGCGATGATCGCGATGGCCCTGAGCTGTCACCCCTCGCTCCTGATCGCCGACGAGCCGACGACCGCGCTCGATGTGACGATCCAGGCCCAGATCCTCGAGCTGATGAAGGATCTCCAGCAGCAGTTCCACATGGCGATCCTGCTGATCACCCACAACCTGGGGGTGATCGCCGAGATGGCCAGCCGCGTCGCGGTGATGTATATGGGGAAGATCGTCGAGAGCGGCGATACCCGGACGATCTTCCACCGCCCGCTCCACCCGTACACAGTGGGGTTGCTCCGCTCGACGCCGCGCCCGGGCGTGCGTGCCGAGGGTGATCTGACCCCCATCCCCGGGAGCGTGCCGGACCCATTTGCGGTTCCGTCTGGCTGCGCCTTCTATCCCCGCTGCCGGGCCCGGACGCGGCCGAGCTGCCGGAGCCCGGAGGGGATCCCCCTGCGCGAGGTCGAGCCCGGCCACTTCGTGCGCTGTACCCTCTACGATGATGCGAGACCCGGGTGATGATGTGAGACCATGAGCGAGAGCACGCCGAGCGATCGGCCGATCCTGCTGGAGGCCAGCGGCCTCAAGAAGTATTTCCCGATTCAGCGCGGCCTCTTCCGCCGGACAGTCGGGTATGTCCGGGCGGTAGATGGGGTGGACCTGGCCATCCACGAGGGCGAGACCCTGGGGCTGGTCGGCGAGTCAGGATCTGGCAAGACGACGGTCGGGCGACTGATTCTGCGTGCGCTTGATGTCACTGCGGGGACAATTCGCTACCGGCGTGACGGTCGGCTGATCGATCTGACTGCTCTGCCGCGTCGGGCGCTGCGGGAGTACCGGCGCGAGGTCTCGATCATCTTCCAGGATCCGTATTCGTCGCTGGACCCGCGCATGACCGTGCTGGATATCGTCGCCGAGCCCCTGCGGATCCACGGCGTGAAGGACGAGGAGGAGATCCGGGCGCGCGTGCGGGAGCTGCTCCAGCTGGTCGGACTGCGCGTCCAGCACATGAACCGCTACCCGTATGCTTTCAGCGGCGGCCAGCGCCAGCGGATCGGCATCGCCCGAGCACTGGCCCTGCGGCCGCGCCTGATCGTCTGTGACGAGCCGGTCTCGGCGCTCGACGTATCGATCCAGGCGCAGGTACTGAACCTGCTGCGCGCGCTCCAGCGGCAGTTCGGGATGGCCTACCTGTTTATTTCCCACGACCTGGCGGTCGTATCGCACGTGAGCAGCCGGGTGGCGGTCATGTATCTGGGGACAATCGTTGAGACAGCGCCGGTCGAGGCGCTGTACACCGAGCCGCGCCACCCCTACACCGAAGCCCTCCTCTCCGCGATCCCGCGGTCAGACCCGGATGAGCGGCGGACGCGGATCGTTCTGCCGGGGGATGTTCCGAACCCGGCCAGCCCGCCCCCGGGCTGTCGCTTTCACCCGCGCTGCCGCTACGCGCGGGAGATCTGCCGGAGCGAAGTCCCGCGCCTGCGAGAGATTGCGCCGGGTCGGCAGGTGGCCTGCCACCTGGCCGAGGAGCTGCACCTGGTGGGCATCCAGCCTCCGGCCGCGGGCGGGTCCGGCGCGGAGGGGCGGGGCTGAGCGCCGCTCGGCGGTCTCAGGCGGGCCCCAGGCCCAGGAGCTGCTCGAGCATACGGATAAGCCGCTGGGGACTGAAGGGCTTGGTCAGATAGGCCTCGGCGCCAGCCTCGCGGGCCCGCTCCTTCTCGTCCTGTTCGGTTTCCACCGTAATGAGCACGACGGGCACCCGTGCCGTCGCCGGGTCGGCCTTGATCTGTCGGCATACCTGCAGGCCGTCGAGGCCGGGGAGGAAGAGGTCGAGGAGAACGACATCGGGAAGATGCTGCCGAACCAGGGCGAGCGCATCGGTCCCGCTCCCTGCCTCGATAACCTCGAAGGGATAACCGCTCGTTGCGAGGATAGTCCGCAGGAGGCGGCGGACCTCGACATCATCTTCGACGATCAAGACGTTCACGCTCGATCTCCTCTGGAGAGAGTTCGGGTGTGTCGAGGGCATCTCCCGATCAGGCGGGTGCCGGCTGGGCCGGGCGGCACGCCGCCCGCGGCCGCGCGATTGCCCGGCGGCCGGCCGCACGGGTGTTCCCGCGCACGATCTTACCCGACCGGCGCGGCCTGGTGAAAGGGGGAGCCGCGCCCCGGCCAGCCAGTCCCGCCTGCGGGTGACCGGCCCATGCGGCCGGCCGTGATCCTACCAAGATGCGCTAGGCCGGGCAGACGGTTCCTCGTCCCTTGACGTGATCGCAATTCTGGGGTAGAGTCGCGGCGCTGATAAAACGTTATAGGAATAACGATGGTCTGCAATGGTTCGATTACGGGACATCGCCGCCCGGGCCGGCACCTCAGTCAGCACTGTTTCGATCGTGCTGGGTGACCGCCCTTCACCGGTCCGTATCTCTGAAGCGACTCGCCAGGCTGTGCTCGCAGCGGCCCGGGAGCTCGGTTACACCCCCGACCTGGCTGCCCGTCGCCTGCGGAGCAACGGCGCCCATATGCGGACGATTGTTCTGGCCATTGCCTATCCGCTCGATAGCCGTCTCTCGCTGATCAGTCGGATCGTTCGGGGCGTTCAGCAGCAACTCCGGGCGATCGAGGCAGCGGCGCATCCGGGGGTCACCGTCCAGCTCACGATCGAGACCTTCGAACTCGGCCACCTGGACCGTCTCCGGGGTCTCCGGGAGCCCGTCTGGTTTAACGGCCTGCTGGTCACGAACACCTCAGCGGCAGATGACGCGTATCTGGAGGAGCTGACGCCAGCCGTGCCGGTAGTTCTCTTCCAGCGCTATACGCGCCACAGTGCGGTCAATACCGATAGTGTCGCGGTGGGGCGGATGGCCACTGAGCACCTCATTGAACTCGGCCATCGTCGGATTGGGCTGATCTACCCGGCGGCCAGTGGCTCACAGGCTCAGGCACTCCGGATCCAGGGCTACCGCGTAACGCTTGAGCAGGCCGGGCTTGCGCCGGGGCCTGAGGCGCCCGCCGCTGGAACGAGCTGGGCGCATGATGCCTATGCCGCCGCTGAATCGCTCATAGCCCTACCGCCTGGCGAACGGCCGACGGCAATCTTCGCGACGAACGATCTCCTGGCTATTGGCGCGATGCGGGCGATTCGCGATCACGGCCTGCGGGTTCCAGACGACATCGCCATCGTCGGCTGCGATGACGCCGAATTTGCGGCCTACCAGGATCCGCCGCTCACGACGGTACACCTGCCAATCGAAGAGATGGCTGCTCGCGCGACGACGATGCTGCTCGATCTGATCTACCAGCGGGTCACCCCGCCGGTCCAGGAGATGTTCCCGTCACACCTTGTGGTTCGACAATCGACGTGGAAGGGAGGCGAGCGCGGAGAGACACGGCCGGCAAGCACCGATACCCTTTCCCGATCGAGCGCGGGATCACCGCGTGGCATGCCCGAAAGGGCAACAGAGACCCGTGAGGAGGGAGAATCATGGCGCGACCCACCCGAAAGCTGACCCGTCGTGACCTTCTCGGCCTGGCGGCTGGCGTGGGCGCCGCAGTGGCCCTGGCGGCATGCGGCGCGCCGAGCGGGACGCCGACGGCCATTGGAACCAGTGGCACGACAGCAGCCCAGCCAACGACTGCCGCGACGAGCGCGCCGGCCGGCCAGGCGGCATCCTCGGCCGGCATCGTCGAGATCCGCTTCCAGTCACGCGGTGGGAATGATCTTCTGAAGATCGCCCAGGATCTGGCCAAGGAGTTTATGAAGGCCAATCCAAACATCCGGGTCAAGAATGATCACACCAACGGTGATCACTTCCAGAAGATCCTCACCGAGGTTGCTGCGGGCAATCCACCGGACGCCTATCACGATGCAAGCGTCCGCACCGGTGGCCTGGGGTGGAAGAAAAAGGTCATCGAAGACCTCGAACCTTACCTGAAGGCTGACAAGCGCTTCAAAGACGATGACCACATCCCCGGTGCCTGGCTGACCGAGGTCTATGATCACCGGCGGACCGCAGTTGCCTACGATAGCGGCGCGATGGCTCTCTTCTTCAACATCGACCTCTTCAAGGCAGCGAATGTCCCCCTTCCCGATCCCAAGAAGCGCATGACCTGGGACGAGCTCCTGGACAAGGCAATCAAGCTGACTCTGGACGTGAACGGGAAGCATCCGGGCGAGCCGGGCTTCGATCCGTCCCGAATCAAGCAGTACGGCTTCAACCCCACCACTGTCCACGGTCATGAGCACTGGTTCTATACCATCGGCGGTGAGATCATCGACGAGAACGGGAAAGTCACCCCGGTCATGACCCGGCCAGAGACGATTGAGGGGTATCAGAAGCTGGCTGACTGGGGGGCGAAGCATCTGGTGGCACCGAACCCGGAGTACAAGCAGACCCAGCCGATCGACTTTCGCTCCGGCAACGTGGCGATGGAGGAGAATGGCGTGTGGCTCATCGGTCGGGTCAATGAGGTCGTCAAGAACTGGGGTGTTGCACCCTTCCCAATGCAGAAGATCCCGGTCTCCTATGGCCAGTACTCTGGGCAGTGCATGACCCGCCTCTCCAAGCACAAGGACCAGACCTGGGAATGGATGTACTGGGTTTCACTCTCGAAAGACGGTCAGAAGTTTCTGGCCGATGCGGGCCTGCTCCAGCCGACGCGGAAGGACCTCCAGGACTACTTCGTCAATAACCCGAAGCCGCCGGCGAAGGAGTACCGCCAGGTCTTCGTTGACGAGCTCAATAATGGAGATACTCTGAAGTGGCCTGGACAGGCACAGCAGACCTTCTACCTCGGCTACCGTCAGTACTGGATCGATGCCTTCGGCCCCATGTACGACGCGGTCCTGCGCGGGAAGAAGCAGTACAAGGACATTGCCGCCGAGGTCGGCCGGGTCATGGACACGATCTTGTCTACCGGCGAGCCAGCGACCTCGTGAGCGGCAGGGAAGGCGAATGACAGGGCACGAGGTGAAACCGTGAGCCAGGCGCTTCCGCGGGCACTTCCGACGGTCACTGTCCGTGCGCGCTGGCACCGACGTCTCGGGTTTCGCGAGGCGGTATTCGGCTGGCTGCTAGTGCTCCCGGCCGTTCTCGGCCTGCTCATTTTCAGCGTGTATCCGGTGTTGACCTCGCTCTATCTCAGCTTCACCCGCTACGACATTGTCAATCCACCCGAATGGATCGGCCTGGAGAACTACATCACCATGGCAACGCGTGATGCCCTCTACCGCAAGTCGCTGGGCATCACCACCTACTACAGCCTGCTATCGATCCCACTGTCGCTCATCGTTGCCTATATGATCGCGCTCCTCATGAACCAGCGGGTGCGGGGCATCAGCATCTACCGCACCTGCTGGTATCTCCCCTCGCTCGTGCCGGCGGTGGCGAATGCGATGCTGTGGGGATGGCTCCTCAACCGCGACTTCGGGCCGGTCAATTATCCGCTCCGCCTGCTCGGCCTCCCGGCGCCGGGCTGGCTGGTCGATCCGGAGTGGACTGTCCCGTCGCTGGTACTGATCCACCTGTGGGGAGTTGGGAACTCGGTACTGATCTTTCTGGCCGGGCTCCAGGGGGTTCCTCAGCACTTGTACGAGGCGGCCGAGGTGGATGGGGCTGGCCGCTGGCATCGATTCTGGCACGTGACCTTTCCGATGACCACGCCGATCATCTTCTTCAATCTGGTGATCGGCATCATTCAGAGCTTTCAGGTCTTTACTCTGGTCTACGCGCTCTTCGCCAACGATCCGACGACGAGCACCGGCTCGGCCGGCCCTGAGAACGCCGGCCTGGTCTACGTTCTTTATCTCTACCGGAACGCGTTCCAGTACTTCAAGAATGGCTACGCGTCGGCCATGGCCTGGGTGCTCTTCGTGATCATCATGCTCCTCACTGCGCTCGCCTTTCGGACCCAGGGACGCTGGGTATTCTACGAGAGCAGGAAAGTGGACTGAGAGCATGGAGAGGGAGGTGACTCTGACAGCGCACCGTGCGGTGCGGCCGGCAGCTCGCCGGTCCGGTGTTCGTCGCCTGGTTGGGCGCGCGCTGATTCACCTTGTGCTCGGGGGCGGTGCGCTCCTGATGCTAACGCCGTTCTTCTGGCTCGTGTCGTCCTCTTTGAAATCACCAGCCGAGATCTACGTGTTCCCGCCGGTC
>JADGGD010000059.1 GCA_019690095.1 Chloroflexota bacterium | reverse complement strand
CTGAGATTGGAAACCTGGATCACCGGCGATGCTCCTCGCCCCTGGCGAGATGGTTGGCAGTGACCGGACCGGATATGCCGAGGGCACCTGGCATGAGGGGATTGTACCGCATGGCCTCTGATTCAAAGCTGACTACAATCTAGCACAGGCGAAATTCAGTGTCAAAAAAGCGCCGCCTCCCCGCCCATTTCCCGCGCCGCCCTGCACGCTCTGGGCACGGGTCTTGCCTCCGGCGGAGCGACATCCGGAGCCGACAGCGGGCCGAATCCGGCCGGAGGCTTCCATCCATGGTCTACCTGAAGGCCTGCCCGCGGTGTCGCGGCGATCTCGTTGTTGAGCGCGATCACCGCGACCAGTTCATCATCTGTCTCCAGTGTGGTCACATCCTCACCCCGGCTGAGGAGAGCGCACTCATGCTCCGAACGCGCTCCTGGACACGCCTGACAACTCCACGCCCTCCCCATCTGGACTAACCATCGAGTAAGCCTGCGGCCGCCCGTTCTGCTCGTCCGGCGGCCTTGTCGGTTCGCACCTCGAACAGTATCATGAGGCCGGAACCAGCCGATTCCATCACCCTCTCCGTCGCCCTGTCCGCGACCACGCAGCCAGGAGCGCACCGGGCGCAAGAATATATCCCCAGCGATCCTGCGATCGCCCTGTGGAATGCCCGGACCGGTCGCGCGGCCCGGTCAGGTGATCGGAACGGCAGTAGTAATGAAGGAACGAACAGCGAATGAGCGTGCGCAACGTGATTATTCTAGGCTCCGGGCCGGCTGGCTTGACGGCGGCAATCTATACGGCGCGGGCCGATCTGAAGCCCCTGGTCATCGCCGGGCGCCAGGCTGGCGGTCAGCTGATGCTCACATCGGAGGTCGAGAACTTTCCCGGCTTCCCAGAGGGCATCATGGGCCCCGAGCTGATGGATCGGATGCGCCGGCAGGCCGAGCGCTTCGGGGCTGAATTCATCGATGAGGATGCCACGAGTGTCGATTTCCACCACCGTCCACTGATCGTTCGAACCGAGGGAGACGAGTTTGCGGCAAAGGCAGTGATCATCGCAACCGGCGCCTCGGCCCTGTGGCTGAATCTCCCGAACGAGGCCCGTCTGATGGGGCGCGGCGTTTCAGCCTGCGCCACGTGCGACGGCTTCTTCTTTCGCGACAAGGATGTGGCTGTCGTAGGAGGCGGCGACACGGCGATGGAAGAGGCGCTCTTTCTCACCAAGTTCGCCTCATCGGTAACCGTGATTCACCGGCGGCGCGAGCTTCGGGCGAGCAAGATCATGCAGGATCGCGCCCTCAACCATCCCAAGATCCGCTTTATCTGGGATACGGTCGTCCGAGATGTCCTTGGGACGGACCACGTCGAGGGGGTTCTCATCGAGAACGTGAAGACCGGTGAGACCAGCAAGCTTCCCGTGCAAGGGCTCTTCGTCGCCATTGGCCATGCCCCCAACACAGCGATCTTTCGCGGGCAGATCGACCTCGATGAGAAGGGATACATTCGGGTCCGCGACGGCTCCCGGACCAGCGTGGAGGGCGTCTTCGTGGCCGGCGATGTCGAGGACTATCGCTATCGGCAGGCGGTGACCGCTGCCGGGGCGGGCTGCCGTGCCGCGATGGATGCCGAGGTCTATCTCGAAGGTGTTGCATGACCGGCCCCTATCCCGTTCCGCAGAACGAGCTGGTCCCGGGATAGGCCGACGACCGTGGGCGTGATGAGTCGACCTGATGGGCGTGCCCCCGATCAACTGCGCTCAGTCCAGCTCAGCGTCGGCTTCCTGCCGTACGCCGAGGGCTCAGTCCTGATCGAGCAAGGGAATACACGGGTTATCTGTGCGGTCTCGGTGGAGGACGGGGTTCCATCGTTCCTCCGGGGCCAGGGAACCGGCTGGGTCACTGCCGAATATCGCATGCTGCCGCGCGCGACCGTTACCCGGAGCCCCCGTGATACCAGTGGGCGAACGGACGGCCGGAATGTCGAGATCCAGCGGCTCATTGGACGGTCACTGCGCGCGGCCGTCGATCGTGCCGTGCTCGGCGAGCGCACCCTGATCGTTGACTGTGACGTCCTCACGGCCGATGGGGGAACGCGCACCGCGTCCATTACCGGCGCTTTCGTGGCTCTCGCCCTTGCCTGCGAGCATCTGCGTGCCAGCGGTCAGATTACCGCAATCCCGCTCCGTCGTCAGATCGCTGCGGTCAGCGCAGGCATCGTCAACGGTACTGCCCTGCTCGACCTGGTCTACGCCGAAGACTCGGCTGCTGATGTAGACTGCAACCTCGTGCTGACCGATCGCGGTGAGACCGTCGAGCTCCAGCTGACGGCGGAGCGGATGCTCCCTTCTTCCGACCAGGTAGACAGGGTCATCGCGCTCGCCAAGCAGGGCATCGGGGAGCTTCTGGAGATCCAACGCGCAGTCCTGGCAACCCATGTCCCGGCGGTTCTGAGCGCGCTCCACGGGACCTGAGCCACAGCCGCGCCAGCGCCGCAGGTCAGACAGCAACCGATAGAACTTCAGCATACGAGGATTACATGCTCACGGCGCTGGAAGATACACTCATCCTGTTCTTCGAGCAGGTTTACCGTTCGGTTGGCTATCCAGGGCTCATCATCGCCATGGTGATCGAAAGCGCATGCATTCCACTCCCCAGCGAGATCGTCCTCCCCATGGCCGGCTGGATGGTTTCCCGGAACGTCTTTTCGCTCTGGGGGGCAACGCTGGCCGGGACCCTCGGCGGGGTGATCGGATCGGTAATCACGTACTGGATCGGCGCACGGGGAGGGCGCCCGCTGCTGGAGCGGTACGGACGCTATATCCTGATCTCGACGCACGACCTCGAGCTGGCTGACCGCTGGTTCGCCCGCTACGGTCACGGGGCGATCTTCTTCTCGCGTCTGCTTCCGGTTATCCGGACCTTCATCTCGCTGCCGGCAGGCATCGCGCGCATGCCGTTCGGCGTGTTTATCCTGTACACGACTCTGGGCTCCCTCCCCTGGTCATTCGCCCTCGTCTACGCGGGAAAGTCCCTCGGGGACAACTGGGAGGCGATTCGGACAGTCCTCCAGAAGTTCGACTACCTGGTCATCGCGCTGATCCTCGCCGGTGTTGGCCTCTATCTCTACCGCCACCTCGCGCGAGGATCGACGCGGACGAGGCAACCCACGGACCAGTAGCGGGGCAGGAAGCAGGGAGATGCCGCATCCCACATCTGCGGCTACAGGTGCGGCTACATGAGCCCCGGGATCTTGAGGCCGCCGGTGATGGCACCCATGCGCTTCGTAACCAGCTCGTGCGACTTCTCCACGGCTTCGTTCACGGCGGCAACAATCAGGTCTTCCAGCATCGACAGGTCGCTTGGATCCACCGCCTCCGGAGCAATGCGAACCGAGACGACCTTCTGATGTCCGGTCATCACCACGGTAACTGCTCCTCCCCCCGCGCTCGCCTCGACAGTCTCGTTCCCCAGTTCCTCCTGGATCTTCGCCAGTTTCTGCTGCATCTGCTTCATCATGTTCAGGTTCGGTCGCATAACTTCTCCTTACTCGGTTCCCCTGCGCATCATCCCCGTATTCGCCGGGGTTTAGACAGCGCACACGATCGCCGGGTCACGATAACCTGCTCACGCCACTGCACCATCATCAACCGTTCCCGCCCGAACCGGTCGGCTCAGGCGTCATCCTCGGTCACACTTCGGATGCGGGCCCCCATGGAAACCGCAGCCCGTACGATCGGATCCTCGAGGGCACGCTGCAAGGGATCACGGGCGGCCAGAACCTCTCGACTCACCAGGGTGCACCGCACCCGGACCGGCCGTCCCAGGACCCGCGCAATCGCTTCCTCGACCACCACCCGATTCTTCGGATCCTCGATCCGCTCCCGGTGGAATTCGTAAGGAAAGCCCAGGACCACGCATCCTTCCTCGACCCCAACTGGACGGGCGGCACGCAGCAGTGCCTGGACAGACCGGTTCGTCGTTCCGCAGACATCGAGGATCTCGTTCCAGCGGCGTGCCACGTCGTCCAGCTGTCCACCGGACAGCCCTGCCTCTTGGCTGGCAGTATTATCCGAAGGCTCGGCACCCCTGCTGGCTGATGAGCTGGCTGCTACCATCTCTACCGGTGGTGCAGCCGGGGATACTGCGCTCCCCCCTGCTTGTCCTTCTTCTGCCAGCTCTTCCTTTGTTTCCAGGGAACTCCTCGATGGTCGAGGGCCCGGTACTTCCACAGCGCGCGGCGATGCGGCCGCTGTCGGAATCCGTGTCCTCTGCCGAAGGATCTCTGCCGCCGCGACCAGCCCCAGTTCGAGCGGGAGCTGGGGACGAACCATCTGCCGTGCCCCCGGGCTTGGGAGGAACGCTCGGATCATCTCCAGAATGCACGGCACGTCAAGACAGCGAGCCAGGGCGTTGAGTTCAGTGATCTCCTCCGGCAGGACATCAAGGACATCCGCCAGCGTCTCCGATGTTCGCAGGAGAAGGAGCGCACGCAGGCATCCGATAATATCGTGGGCAATCTGGGCAGGATCGGCACCCTGCTCGACCAGGGAATTGACCCGGCGAATCGCCTGATCGGGCTGATCCGCCACGATCAAGCCGATCAGCTCGCGTCCCACCTCCGGCCCTACGGCACCGATCACCGCCCGGGCTGCAGCGAGGGTAGGCGCCGTCCCGGCATAAGCGACCACCTGATCGAGCATCCCCTCTGCATCCCGCAGGCTTCCCGCGGCAGTCCGCGCCAGCAGGTCCAGAACGCCAGGCTCCGGTCGAATTCCTTCCTGCTGACAGACAAACTCCAGGCGCGCAATCGCGTCGCTGATCCGGATGCGGCGGAAGTCCAATCGCTGGCACCGCGAGCGCACCGTCTCCGGGAGCCGCTGAACCTCGGTCGTGACCAGCACGAACACCGTATGCGCTGGCGGCTCCTCGAGCGTCTTGAGCAGGGCATTAAATGCGTCGACGGTGAGCATATGGGCCTCATCGAGGATGTAAAACTTGTAACGCGCCGCCGCAGGCGCGAGGCCCACCTTCTCTCGAATCCCACGAATCTCGTCGATTCCCCGGTTCGATGCCGCGTCGATCTCCAGGACATCCAGCGCGCGTCCTTCCTGGATCGCCTGGCACATCTCACAGCACGCGCACGGTTCCCCATCAATTGCGTTCGGACAGTTCAGGGCCTTGGCCAGGATACGTGCGGCAGAGGTCTTACCCACGCCCCGTGGACCGCAGAAGATGTACGCGTGGGCAATCCGTCCGCTCCGCACAGCGTTTCGCAGGGTCTGCGCCACTGCCTCCTGGCCTACCAGGTCGGCAAAGCGCTGAGATCGCCACTTCCGGTAGAACGCTTGGGCCGCCACGTCAGCCTCGTGTACCAGTCACTGTCGCGCCCCCCGCGCGCGCAAGGAGCGCGGCCACGTCATCGCGAGAGGGGAGCGACGGACGCGCCCCCGGATGAGTCACGGCACATGCACCGGCCGCACTGGCATAACGCAGCACCTCCGGTATCGACCGACCCTCTGCCAGTGCGACTGCCAGAGCCGCGTTGAAGGCATCGCCGGCTGCAGTACTGTCAACCGCCGCGACCGCAAACGGCGGGACCCACCAGCCATCACCGTCACCCGCGTAGACCGCCCCCTGGGCACCGAGAGTAATTACCACGTGGCGGGGACCACGCGTCCGCAGAGCGCGCGCTGCCGCCAGGGCGGCCTCCAGTCCCTCGACGCGTGTCCCCAGGAGCGCTGCCGCCTCAACCTCGTTCGGCGTCAGCCAGTCCACCAGCTGAAGCAGATCATCCGGGAGCGAACCGGCCGGGGCCGGGTTCAAGATCGTAATCAGTCCATGAGCGCGCCCGAGCTCCAGTGCAGCTCGCACCGTATCGAGCGGCACCTCCAGCTGTACCAGAAGCACCTGGGCGCTCGCAAAGGCGGTTCGTGCGGCCTGGACGTCGGCCGGTGAAAGACGCGCATTCGCGCCGGGTGCCACGCTGATCATATTCTGACCGTGGCGATCGACCAGGATCAGCGCCGTCCCGGTGGAGGCCGCCGCATCGGTGCGAACCCAGCTTGTCGCGAGCCCATCCTCTTGCAGGCGCGCCAGCTCGGCCGCGCCGGCAGGATCCTGACCGACGCAGGCAATGAACCGCACATCAGCCCCAAGGCGCCGGGCCGCGACCGCTTGATTCGCCCCCTTTCCGCCGCCCGCAGTCAAGAGCTCACCCCCCACGACCGTCTCGCCTGGCCGCGGCAGGGTCTCCGATCGAACGATCATATCGACGTTCACGGATCCGACCACGACAATGACCGGATCTGATGCTGGCATGCTGCTGTCCTCTCAACGGCTGTGCCCGATCGTCGCGGGAGGGATTGCAAGCCATTTTACACCCCGGCCCATTCCCAGGCAACCGAGCATCCGGGCTAGGGCGCGAGGCGAAGGCGCTCGGGATGGGCGTAGAGGGTGAAGCGATGCGGACGCAGGAGGCCAACCAGGGTAACGCCGGCCGCGCGCGCCAGCTCTACGGCCAGTGATGAAGGAGCGCCCACCGCGATCAGGAAAGGAATGCGCGCAACGACAGCCTTCTGGACCAGCTCGAACGACGCACGACCGCTGACGAGGAGCATGGAGACGGGAGCCGGAAGCTGTCCCTGGAGCAGGAGCTGTCCGATGACCTTGTCAACGGCGTTGTGCCGACCGACGTCCTCGTGCGCGACAATCAGCCTTCCTGTCGGATCGAACAACGCCGCCGCGTGGAGCCCGCCAGTCCGCGTGAAGACCGGCTGGCTCGATCGCAGACGTTCCTCCAGTCCCAGGAGAACGGTCGGGGCGATGGTAATCTGCTCACTGATCGGCGGTACGCGGTCAAGCACAGCGTCGATGCTCGCCCGCCCACATACGCCACAGCTCGCCGTGATCGTGAAATGCCGCTGCCACGGGCGTCCGGAGTTTTCCAGCTCCGGGCGGAGGCGGATCTCCAGCGCGTTTGGCTGGGGAAAACCATCCCGGTCGGGAGCGGGGCCGATCTCCTGTAGATCACGTGCTGTCTGGATAATTCCTTCGCTAAGCAAAAAGCCAGCTGCCAGGAACCGATCGTGGCCGGGGGTGCGCATGATCACCGCGAGCGGCCGGCCGTCTACCCGCAGCTCCAGGGGTTCCTCGGCCGCCACCTCGTCGGTCACCTCGCTGATCCTTCCCTTCTCGTACCGGGCGATCGTCAGCGCGCGGATGCGCATCGGATCGTCAGCGGCCGCCCGGACCTCGCCTGCATCTTGCCCCCATGCCCGGGCATCCCCACCGTAGGAATGCCCAAGTTGAACGCCGCGGACGTCCAGCCAATCCACGGCCCTACCGGAGGGCTGATCGGCCCCGGCTACCACTGGCTCTTCTCCGGCGGACGATCGGTATGCCAGAAGGTCACCTGCGGATCCTCGGCCGATACTCGCCCACCCTCGATGAGCGCGCGGCGGAGGAGCAGTCCACCGACCAGCGCACACACCGAGGACAACGCGGCAGAGCGCCGATGATGCGGCCCCACGAGATGAGCGAGAAGCGGCAGGATGATCCCCATACCAACCGCTCCCAGCAGAAAGCCGTGCCCGTGCTCGTCTGACGAGACCACCGGACGCACGGCGCGGTCGCTCTGCCGGGCAAAACCTGCAAGCATTACCCCTTCAACAGCCAGTGCGGCCACTTCCATGGGGCGAAGCTTCGCCAGCGTTCGATTGGAGATACCCCGGCAGAAAGCCAGCGCAAGGCCAAGCGCCGCGAGGCCGGAGGAGAACGCCGCGGCGAGGAAGGTCGGCCCGAGAAGCACACTCCGCGACCAGAGGGGAACACTTGTAACGGATAGGAGTACACCCGTATAACCACCGATAAAAATAGCGGCCGCAGATCCCACCAGGGCCACCAGGCGTTCCGGCAGAGCCCGGCTGAGCGGCAGCGGGCGTCCGATCACCGCATCGAGTGCGCGCCACGCGCTCAACACCGAGCAGACCGAAAAGGCGATCAATCCCCAGATGCCCATGGACATCGGTGACGACGGCTTGACGATCCGGAGCATATTCAAGAAGCGCGACGACCGTCCCAGATCCTTGATCAGAAGCAGAGGACAGGGCAGAATGGCGGCGACAGAGAGGAGGTAACCAACCTGACTCCCCCGCCGATCATCCTCGTCACCGAACAGGCGGGCTAGACTGGCGACCAGAAACGTCCCGGCGGACAGCCCCCCGAGGAAGAAGTAGCTCCAGATCTCCCATTGCCAGACCGGCGGCTTGAGCACCGGCAGTCCATAGTAGCCGCGTTCCGGACCATCGACCGCACTGTCTCTTGTCTCCATAGGCTCTGCCCACCCTTCTTCTCCGTTGTCTCCGCCGCGCCGCTAACGGCGCGCAAATCCCAGTATTCCGACCACCATCAGGACCACCGCCGTGAACGCAGTCATCAGGTAGCCACGGCGAGCATTCCGCACCGGACGGCGCGGGTGAGCCGGGAGGTTATAGACATCCGGGCGATCCATCAGGAGAAAAAAGGCGTGAAGCCCCCCCTCCAGAACGCGCTCGTCAGCACCGTAGAGGTAGGCAGAGGTCTCCCCGCGCGCGTGCAACTCGGCGACCCTCTGCTCGGCACGGGCGCGGAGCTCTGCGAGGTCGCCGAACTGGATCGAGTGGGTCGGGCACACCCGCGCACACGCCGGCTCGTCTCCGACCTTCAGCCGATCATAGCACAGCGTGCACTTGTGTGCGCCCCCATCGAACGGGCTGCGGTCGATCACCCCAAACGGGCAGGCGACGACGCAGTAGCCACAGCCGTTGCACACATCATCCTGGACGTAGACCGAGTCGAACTCGGTCCGGATAATGGCACCGGTCGGACAGACCTCCTGGCAGGGCGCGTTCGCACAGTGCTTGCAGACATCGCTCATAAGGAGCCAGCGCGGAGTCTGACGGCTCTCGGGGATCTGCTCGACGAAGAGAACGTGCCGCCAGGTCGTCGCCGAGAGAGCGCCGGTATTGTCGTAGCTGTTGCCGGTCCAGCGCGGCGGTTCGGACGGGAGCTGATTCCACTCCTTGCAGGCAACCTCACACGCCTTACAGCCGATGCAGAGCGTCGTATCAGTGAAAAAGCCCTTGACAGAACGAGGAGCCGGCGGCTCGAACTTCCGGAGGGATGAGAGAGCCGCCACAGCGGCACGGAGACCGTGCCAGGGGCCACGCATCGTTCCGTCGGTCGTGCGTGCGCCGGCGTTGGATACCTGGGGTTCAGACACCGTTGCTCACCCTTCTTCCCGGAGGCTCGCCGGCGGCACATCCGGAGCGTCCGGCCCCGTACCGATGATCCTGCCTGCCTGGAGCGGCGGCTGCACCTCCGGCGGCTGATCCGCCAGGCGGCCCGGACGCAGATCCACCATCAAAGCCTTGACTTCGTAAATGCTAACGTTTGGCTCCAGCACGAGGTGAGTCAGATCGTTGGCAATCGCCCCCGTTGCCAGTCCCTGGTATCCCCAGTGGAAGGGAAGGCCAACCTGATGGACGACCTGGCCGCCGATCCGGAGCGGGCGGAGGCGCCGGGTGACCATCGCCCGGGCCTCGATCGCCCCTCGCGCACTCACAATCGTCACCCAGTCGCCGTGGCGGACCCGCCGCTCGGCCGCGAGCTCCGGGCTCATCTCCACGAACAGCTCCGGCTGGAGTTCGGTCAGCCAGGGGAGCCATCGCGTCATCTGGCCGCTGACGTGATGCTCGGTCAGGCGATATGTCGTGAGAACAATCGGGAAGCGTGGATCACCGGCCGGGGCCAGAGGGTTATCAGCGCGGTGACGGTAAGACCGGGCGACCGGACTGCTCCGCTGTTCCCGATAGAGCAGATTCTGGCCCGGCGACTCGGCCGGTTCATAGTGGGTGGGGAGGGGACCATCCTTCAGACCGGACGGGGCGAACAGCCAGCCCTTTCCGTCAGGCCGCATGATGAAGGGATCCGCTCCACCCAGCGCATCCATGCCGACCGCGCCCGGTCGTCCCGGATCGGTCGGCGGCTTGGTAAGGGGGAAATCCGGCACATCCCGACCGGTCCAGACCTGCTGCGCCTCATCCCACCAGACATAGCGCTTCCGCTCCGACCACGGCCGCCCGTGCGGATCGGCCGAAGCGCGATTGTACAGGATGCGGCGATTGGACGGCCAGGCGAATCCCCAGTTCGGCGAAACACCATCATCAGGAATCCGCGATGCCGCGCGGTTCACCCCCTCGGCCGGGTAGACGCCGCAATAGATCCACGATCCGCACGCTGTCGTTCCATCGTCTCTGAGCTCGGAGGCATCCGTGAGCTGACGCCGGTCGGGCCAGGTGAAACCATTGATCTCCTTCAGCACCTTCTCGATATCAGGCTCATCGGGGATCCGCGAGCCGGGCTCCGGCGCGACGCGGTCGAAGTCCCAGAACAGATCCTGGATTGGCCGATCGCGTGGGTCAGTACTGCTCGCGTAGAGTGCTTTCAGCCGCCGGGCAAGCTGATGAATGAACCAGGCGTCCGATCGGGCGTCGCCAGGCGGATCAACCGCCTTCTCCTTCCACTGGATCAGGCGCTGGGTGTTGGTGAAACACCCAGCCTTCTCCCCGGGGCCCGCCGCCGGCAGGAAAAAGACCTCGGTCCGGATCGTTGAAGGATCAACGCCATCCACCGGTGCCTTCCAGAAAGCGGCCGTCTCAGTCTCGTATAGATCACGCACGACCAGCCAGTCGAGATTCGCGAGGGCCCGGCGCTGAAGGCGCGCGTGTGAACTGCCCGCGGCCGGATTCTGCCCCAGCACGAGGAAGCCTTTGATCTTCCCATCGATCATCTCGAAGGTCGTCGCAAGGTGCGAATGATCGCCAACAGTCTTGGGCACGTGGGCATAGCAGAAGTCATTCTCTGGTCGGGCGGCATCGCCGTACCAGGCCTTGAGGAAGCTGACGATGAAGCGGGGTAGATTCCCCCAGACGCCAGACCGGGAGCCGACAGTCTCGATGTAGCCGGCAAGGGTCTGCTGGCGCGGATCGGCCGTTGGCTGGGGCATGTATCCCGAGAGCAGATCATATAAGGTGGGCACATCGGTCGAGCCCTGGATCGAGGCGTGACCCCGCAGGGCAAGGATACCGCCGCCGGGCCGACCGATATTCCCGAGCAAGAGCTGGAGAATGGCCGCGGCACGGATCGTCTGGGCCCCCTTGCTGTGCTGGGTCCATCCCAGGGCATAGCAGATGGCGCTGGTCCGCTCGCGGCCGGAGTTGGCGACCAGCGCGCTCGCAACCCGCAGGAAAAGCTCTTGGGGTGTGCCACAGACCGCCTCGACCATCTCCGGAGTGTACCGTGCGAAATGGCGGCGCAGGATCTGGAAGACACAGCGCGGGTGCTGCAGGGTCGGATCCGTCTTTGGACGTGCCACGCCGTCCACTGTCTCCATCTCGTAGGCCCAGGATGACGGATCATACGCACGGGCATCGGGATCGTAACCGGAGAAAACCCCTCCGAGGTCCTCGGTATCACGGAACCGTTCGGAGATGATCGTGGCCGCATTGGTATAGGCGACGACGTACTCCCGGAAGTACTGCTCGCTGGTCAGGACGTAATTAATCAGTCCCCCGAGGAAGACGATATCACTGCCGGGGCGGATCGGCACGTACAGCGAACAGAGAGCCGAGGTCCGGGAGAAGCGCGGATCAACGTGGATGAGCACCGCCCCGCGCTCCTTCGCCCGCAGTGCCCAGCTGAAGGCGATCGGATGCGCCTCGGCCATGTTGCTCCCCATGATCAGGATGCAATCGCTGTTGATTAGATCCTGCTGGAAGGTTGTGGCGCCCCCGCGCCCGAACGAGGTGCCCAGACCGGGCACCGTGGAGGAGTGTCAGATGCGCGCCTGGTTCTCGATGGACAGGATGCCCAGTCCGCCGTTCAGGAGCTTCTTGATCAGGTAGTTTTCCTCGACCTCGAGCGTGGCTCCGCCCAGCGACGCGATCGCCAGACAGTGGTTGACCACCCGCCCATCCGGAAGACGGTCAACGAAGGTCGCATCGCGGGTCTCTTTGATGCGCCGGGCGATTTGATCCATTGCCCAGTCAAGAGAGACCTCTTCCCAGTGATCGGAGTACGGGCGGCGATAGAGACAGCGGGTCAGGCGCGCCGGATTGACGACATACTGGTAGGTGGCCGCCCCCTTCGGGCAGAGCGTGCCGCGATTGATCGGGCTCTCCGGATCGCCCTCGATATGCACGATCTTTCCCTCGCGCACGTGGATCAACTGCCCACAGCCAACCCCGCAGTATGGACAAACACTCCGAAAGACGCGAGCCCCGGCCGTCCGTGGCATCTTCTCGATGCTCTCGCGGCTGAACGGCTGGGCCCCGCCGGGCCGCGCGATGAAGTTCTTGAAAAAGCCAGCTGACAGCGCCTGCGCATTCATCGAAGCCCCCTCACCCCGCGGTCGGTCAAGCCCAGTATATGAATATCACCCCCTCTGGTCAAACAGGATTCTCACGGCACCGCTCGCGCGAGAGTACATCTACATCTGCTGGTATAGTCCGTGCTCCAGGCGCCTCGAGAGACCCAATCGACGCCATTGGTCAGATCACGAGCGTGGAGAGAACCGACCGCGCGGAAGCCTCGAGGAGAACCATGCGTGCGTGTGCCATTTCAGCTGCCCTGCTTCTCGGCATCATTATCACCGCCTGCGCTCCGCGCACCGTGCCGACCAGGACGCCCCCTCCACCATCGGAGACCCTGGTACCCGCGACGGTCACCCCCTCTGCATCAACGGCCACGACTGGCCAAACCCCGGTGGCCCGCGCCCTGACAGCAGCGGCGACGGCGATCACGGTCAGCCCGACCGAGACGATGACGCCTACGATCACCCCCACGCCCGGTCCACCGACCGCTACTCCAACACCCGCCCCGGGCGAGGCGACCCTCGAAGCGGCCCAGAACGTTGACCAGGCGCTGATCGCCTTCGCTCAGGCCGCGGCTACAGGCGACACCCACGCAACTCTCCAGGCACAGCAGAAGCTCCTCGATGCCGCAACCAACGCCGAGACGGTCGCCGGGGTCGATCAGACCCAGTACGGCCAGGCCCTGCGTTCGGCCCTTGATGCGGTACAGGCCGCGGCAGGCGGAGATTACGATAAGCTCAATGAGGCCCACCGCGCGCTCGCGCAAATCGCGGGAGCGAATACCACCCCGATCGCGGTCATCCCGCGCCCGGCAGGCGGGAACCAGCAAAGCCTGACCGATATCGCCCGAAGCCTCGCCAGCGCGGTTGACGCCTACGTCAAGGCAAATGACAGCGGAACGCGGGACGATCTCCTGCGGGCCCAGCGTGATCTGCTTGCAGCAGTTGCCAACGCCGAGGCGGCAACCCGGAATGTTCACTCGGCGACGGCTGACCAGATCCAGAAAGCGCTCACGGCCATCCATGATGGACTCAGCGGCGATACGGGCAAGTTCCGCGATGCAGCAGCAGCTCTGGGGGCTGTCACCTCCGCGAATGGCGTGCCGTCGGCCGTCGCTGCCCAACCGGTGGATCTGCAGCCGTTGCAGAACGACCTGGATAACCGTCTCCAGGCGCTCCAGAATGAGCTGGGCGATCAGAACAAGGACAATCTCACCCGCGCCCAGAACGATCTCCGTGATGCGGTGCAGAAGGCATCGGATGCGATCGCCAACGATCATTCCCCGCGTGCCGACCGCTTCCGCGACGCGCTCGGAACCATACAGACGGTCGCTGGCGGGGATTTCACCAAGATTCAGGAAGCACGTGATAAGCTCAGGGCGGCCCTAAGCGCGCCTTGAGCGGCAATCCGCTCCCGCTGACCATATTCCCCCGCGCCGCCGGCGAGCAATGCCTGCGGCATCCCACGACAGGCGCGGCTGCGCTATAGTTCCAGGAAGAAGATTTCACCGGCAGTTGACCGATTCCCGGTGTCAGCCGCCTCGCGCCCGGAGCGGGACGAGATGATCTATCTGGTTGCCACGCCCATCGGCAACCTCGCCGATATCTCCCTGCGCGCACTGGAGACACTGCGCGCTGTGGACGTGATTGCCTGCGAAGACACGCGTCAGACGATCAAGCTCCTCAATCACTATCAGATCAGCAAGCCGCTGATCTCCTTTCACGCTTACAACGAGGCGCGCGCCCTGGAGCAGCTCGTCCGCCTTCACCAGGAGGGGAAAGAGATCGCCGTGGTAACCGACGCCGGCACCCCTGGCATCTCCGATCCAGGCTACAGCGTCGTCCAGCGCGCTATCCGCGACGGAATTCCACTGACGATGATCCCCGGCCCGGCCGCCTTCGTCATGGCGCTCGTTCTCTCCGGCCTGCCTGCCCACTCGTTCACCTTTCGCGGATTCCCGCCCCGAAAACGCGGCCAGCGGTTGCGGTTCCTCACCGCCGACCGCGAGGCACCATACACATTGATCTACTATGAGAGTCCCTATCGCCTTCTCGCCCTCCTGGAGGATGCCCTGACGGTCTTTGGAGACCGGCGGGCGGCGGTAGCGAATGAGCTGACCAAGCGGTTCGAGAAGATCTACCGCGGCCGGCTCTCGACCCTCCTGGATAAGCTCCGGACGGAGCCAGCGCGCGGCGAATACACCATCGTCATTGATGGTGCAGGGAATGGGACCGGCGGAGAGGCCGAGCAGGACCGCCCCCACGCGCATGGAGCCGACGATGCCTGATCGGTCGCTCGTCCTGAGACGCGGCGAGATACGTTTTCCCGCCTTCCTTCCCGATGCAACCGCGGGCGTCGTGCGCGGCGTCGACGCGGCCGATCTCGAGCGCGCCGGCGTTGACGCCGTCGTCATGAATATCTTCCACCTCATGCAGCGGCCAGGCATCACAACGATTCGCGCTCTGGGGGGCCTCCATCGTATGTCCGGCTGGCACCACCCGATCATGACCGATTCAGGCGGTTTCCAGGCATATTCCCTGATTCGTCAGGACCGCCGTCGAGGACGGCTCACCGATGACGGTCTTATCATCCAACCCGAGGGGACCAATCGCAAGTTCCACCTGACGCCAGAAAAGTGCATCGAACTCCAGGTCCGCGCAGGCGCCGATATCGTTGTCTGCCTGGATGACTGCACCCACCCGGACGCTCCGATTGAGACGCAGCGCGAGGCCGTCCGCCGAACCATCGCCTGGGCCAGGCGCGGCCGCCAGACATTCGACCGTTTGATGGATGAGAAAGAGATACCGCTGGCCGAGCGTCCGCTCCTCTTTGCGGTAATCCAGGGGGGCCAGTCGCGGGAACTGCGCCGGGCGTGCGCCGATGAGCTCCTCGCCCTCGGCTTCGACGGATACGGCTTCGGGGGGTGGCCGCTCGATGACCAGGGCAACCTCTTGCTCGACCTGATCGCCTATACCCGCGAGCTGGTCGGACCGCGCTTTCCGATGCACGCCCTGGGCATCGGGAGCCCGACGAACATCGTACGGTGCGCCCGCGCGGGTTACGAGATGTTCGATAGTGCGCTTCCGACCCGTGATGCGCGCCAGGGACGCCTCTACACCTGGAACAGTTCACCCTCCGACCTCACTGACAGCCGGGACGAGCGATGGTTTTCCTACCTCTACATCGCAGACGATATCCACTGGAAGAACCCGCGCCCGATCTCGCCGTACTGCGACTGCTGGTGCTGTCAGCGATACTCGGTTGGCTATCTCCACCACCTGCACGCCCTGGGCGATGCCCTGTACATCCGCCTGGCAACCATCCACAACCTGCGCTTCGTGACCCGGCTGACCGAGATCCTGCGGACGGGCGGAGGCGACGCGTGAGTGATCCCCTCGATGCCCTGGTCGCACGCATCCGTTCCCGCCCGAAGTACCGCGCGATCACGCCGGCAGTGATCCGGGGGATCGGCGCGGTCGAGCTGGCCCGACGACGTGGGCTTCAGGAGGCAGTGAGGGCAACCCGGTCCCGACTCCACCAGATTGCGGGCGTATACCTGGATCACCCGATCGACTACGCACGATATGCGCGAGAGCTCGCGGCAAGCGCCGCTGCTGGGGATTCGGAGAAGGTGCGGGATATCTGCCGGGCGGTCATGGCCTGCCACGCATCAAGCCGCGAGCGCCTGCCCATCCTGGAAGAGTTCTTCTCGACCATTTTCGCAGTCACCGGACCGGTCCGTCGGATCCTGGACCTGGCCTGCGGGCTCGACCCTCTCGCCATCCCATGGATGCAGCTCAGCCCCGATGTGGAGTACTGCGCCTACGACATCTACGAAGATCTGGTCGGCTTTCTCGATCGTGTTCTCCCCCTGCTGGGAGTCCGCGGCCGTGCGGCGGCGTGCGACCTGACGACAGCCGTGCCGGGGGATGCTGGTGACGTCGCCTTTCTCCTCAAATCCCTTCCGTGCCTGGAGCACCTGGATCGCTCGATCGGGCACCGGCTCCTGCACACGATCAACGCACATCATCTGGTCGTTTCATTCCCGGTGCGCAGTCTGGGAGGCTATGCCAAGGGGATGATTCGGACGTACGATGCTCACTTTCGAGACCTCACGGCAGGCGAAAGCTGGACGATCCGGCGGCTCGAATTCGCGACTGAGCTTGTGTTCGTCGTCACCCGGCCGGTATGACCACTGATCACCTTCAGAGCGCCAATCCATCGCGCAGTCCATGGGGAACGGGCCCGGAGGTGATAATATGCGGAGCGGAGAGCACGGACCGAGAACGCGCCGGTGCGGGGCTCTCAGGCACCCGCGCAGGCTTGCATCGCCGCCAGTGCGCTCGCGTATCCCGAACGCGCCGCCACCACCCGCACGATTGCCAGGTCGAGCCCGGCGGCGAGCGTCCGGAAAGCCTCACGCGCGCCAGCAGCGGGTCCGTAATAACCGACCTGCCGCAGAAGCTCCGGCGGAAAGGCCTCGATCAGCTCGGCTTCGCTCGCACCGCGGTCGCGTCGCTCCTCAAGGTCGCGGAGGACCTGATCGAAGCCCATGCGGGCGAAATGC
>JADGGD010000310.1 GCA_019690095.1 Chloroflexota bacterium | reverse complement strand
GGCGCGGTCTGATCGAACTTGAAATCGCCGGTCAAGAACAGGGTACCTGCGGGGGTCTCGACAACAATCGCCGCGCTATCGGGCACGCTATGGCTCACCGGCACGAACGAGACGCGGAAAGGGCCGAGGTTCAGACAATCGTTGCCAGACACGCTGATCAGCTCGGCAAATCGCAGTACCCCATGTTCGCGTAGCTTCGGCTCGATCAGGCCGATCGTGAGTCGCAGCCCGTAGATGCGCACGCGTCGTCCCAATCCCTTCAACAGATAGGGAAGCGCCCCGACGTGGTCTTCGTGGGCGTGCGTCAGAAGGACGGCTTCCAGACGCTCCGGATGCTGGTACAGGTGCGTGAAATCGGGGATAACTAGATCGACACCGTGGAGCTCTTCCTCTGGGAACATCACGCCCGCATCAATGAGTAGCCGGCGTCCGGCGTATTCGAGGAGAAGGGAGTTCTTCCCAATCTCTCCCACGCCGCCGAGCGGGATCAGCCGGCCGGACCGCCGTCGTCTTGCCATCGGGTGCACCATCCGACGTGCCGCGATGCCATCAGTCTCGCGGCAGCTGAACATGGCGCTATCCCCTGCAAGTCACGTACCCGCGAAGACAGCCGGCATGGGTCTTGCACGGCCCGGTGCCATCGGCGCCACCACCAGCAGGAGCGGTTGCGATGCCCGGTCCGGCCAGCTCGTTTTCATCCGATGCCCGCAATCTGCCGGATGCCTCTGGGCAAGCGGGCGAGCCGAACGCGCGGGCGGCGCGCTTTCTCGAGCGTATCGCGAGCCTGCTTTCGGCACGCGGCGAAAATCCGTTCCGTGTTCGGGCGTACCAGGAGGCCGCGGCACGCATCGGCGCCATGTCCGAGAACATCCTGGATGTATGGCGCGAAGGCCGCCTCCAGTCCATCCGGGGCATCGGCCCCTCGATCGCCGCGAAGCTAGAGGAGTTTCTCGCGACCGGCCAGAGCCGCTACCTGGCCGAGCTCGAGGCGGCCACGCCGGCCGGCATCGAAGAGCTTCTCGAGATCCCCGGCATCGGCCCCAGCCGGGCCCGACTGCTGATCGAGCGGCTCGGCGTCCAGACCCCCCAGGAGCTCATCGCGGCGGCCGAAGAACACCGCCTGCGGGGCCTCCCGGGCTTTGGCCCCCGGCTGGAACAGGAACTGCTGATCGCCGCTCGCCGCCAGACACAACGCCAGCACCGACTGCTCCTGGGAACAGCGTGGCCAATCGCTGATCAGCTCATCGAGTACCTGCGCACTGATCCGCTCGTCCGAGAGGCATCCCCGGCCGGTTCACTGCGCCGAATGTGCGAGACCATTGGCGATATCGATCTCCTTGCCGCCTCCGAGCGCCCGGCGGAGGTCATTGATCACTTCGTTCACCTGCCTGTCGTGGCAGAGATTCGCGCGCACGGACCGACCAGGGCGACGGTTCTCCTCTACTCCGGCCTGCAGGTCGACCTCCGCGTGGTCTCCGCGCGATCGTGGGGAGCGGCCCTCCAGTACTTCACCGGCTCCAAGCTGCACAACATCGCCCTGCGCGATCTCGCGATCAGCCGCGGGCTCAAGCTGAACGAATACGGTGTCTTCGACGAGCAGACCGGACGCCGCCTGGCGGGTGAGACCGAGGAGGAGGTGTACCATGCCCTGGGGCTGGACTGGATGCCGCCGGAGCTCCGCGAGGATCGCGGTGAAATCCAGGCCGCCCTGGATCACCACCTGCCGATTCTGGTCGAGCGCGGAGATATCAACGGTGACGCGCACGTCCATTCGGACTGGAGCGACGGCACCGCCAGCATCGAGGCGATGGCGCATGCGGCGCGCAGTATGGGCCTATCATACCTGATGATCACCGACCATTCCCCTGGCCTGGCAGTGGCTCGCGGGCTGACGGCAGAGCGTTTCCAACAGCAACAGCAGGAGATCCAGCGTCTCAACCGGCGGTTGGCCCCCTTCTGGATCGGGTGGGGCGCCGAGGTGGACATTACCCCAGTGGGAACACTCGACCTTCCCGATTCCATCCTCACCGCCCTCGATTATGTGGCAGTCGCTGTTCACAGCCGCTTCCAGATGGGGCGCGAGGCCATGACCCGCCGCATCCTGACCGCTCTACGCAATCCCCGGGTCCATGCCCTGTGTCATCCAAGGGGCCGACTTCTCGGGCAGCGCGAGGGCTACGAGGTAGATCTCGAGGCCGTCCTCCGGGCCGCGGCGGCCGCGGGCGTCGCGATCGAGATCAATGGTCAGCCGCAGCGGCTGGATCTTCCGGACACCTGGGTTCGCCGCGCCCGTGAGCTCGGCTGTCAGTTCGTGATCGGCTCCGACGCCCACGGTCCGGCGCACGTCCAGTTTCTCCGGTACGGCGTGGCCGTCGCCCGGCGGGGTTGGTTGAGTTCCGCAGACATCCTCACAACCCTACCGACCGAGCCCTGGGTCGCATGGCTCCGTCAGAAAAGCCGCCAGGCGGCATGAGAGCGGATACTGGGCGTGGGCCAACCGTTGGAAACCATCGCGTGTTCCATCCTTTTGATGTATCATGGGATGGCGGTGAGTTCAGGGGATTGGCCGGGAGAGGGCACCGAAGGTGTTCGATACCGAAGAGCGCAGTCACGGCGCGGATCTGACCATTGATCCCCGGCGTGTTCCACCGGGCCAGGTTGTGACGCGCAAATGGCCAGTGCTTCACTACGGGAGTGTTCCCCGGATCGATCTCGCCCGGTGGGACTTCCGCATCACCGGGCTGGTCGAGGAGCCCATCCGGCTGACCTGGTCCGAGTTCCAGTCTCTACCGCGCACGACTGTCCACTGCGATATC
>JADGGD010000309.1 GCA_019690095.1 Chloroflexota bacterium | reverse complement strand
TCGCCGCGCGCTATCCCGACTCCTCGCTCACCGCCCTGCTGCGGCTCACCGCAGCAGACCGATCGGCCCCAAAGCTTCTCCATGCGGTAGCAGCAATCGATCGGCCCCCTGCCCCCGGCCCGCGTCAGACGGAGGTTCGACTGTTCGGGCCGCCCCGTCTGATCATCGACGGCCAGGAAGTGCAGTGGCCCTACGGTCTGCGGCACAAGGCGATCGAGCTCTTCTGGTATGCAGTGCTTCACCTGGATGGGTTTACCCGCGAGCAGGCCATGGCCGACATCTTCCCTGATCGTGATCCCGCAACCGCTCTGAAGCACCTGCAGGTGACGGTCTCGAATCTGCGGACGGCCCTGGCCCATCTCCTCGGTGTCCCAGGCGATCAGCTTCTCGCCCGGCAGGCCGATGGGAGCTTCCGCCTCTGCCTGGAGTCGGCACCGGGGGAGATCACTATCGAGACCCGCCTTCTCGCGAGCTTCGCTGAGGAGCTCCGGATGAACAGACGGATGCGCCTGCCGGCCGTTGTCCCCAGCCTGTTTCGGGGCGAACTCCTCGCCGGCTTCAATGCGGAATGGATCGAACCGATCCGTCGCTACTGGATGTCGCTCTACCTGCGAACGCTCTCCACCCTGGCCGATCGGTATACGCGTCAGGGCCTTCTGCAGCAGGCTATCCGTTGCTACGAGCTCGTGCTTCAGGTTGATCCAACTCTCGAATCAGCCCACGCCGAGCTCATGCGGCTCTACCATGCCGCGGGCGACCGACAAGCGGTGGAGTCGCAGATGTGGCTTTACACCCGCATCGCCCGCGATGAGCTCGACGCGGAGCCCGATGCGGATGTAGAGGAGCTCTATCGCCAGCTCACGGCTGACCGCCAGGAGCGCTCGCCGGTCGCCGGGCAACGAACAGCACGATAGCCGCCGCGTTGTAAATCCCTAGTAAATCCTCCGGTTACGCTCTAAGCACACGATTCCGACAGGGGTCGGCGGGCGCCCAGACCCGCCGCCTTGATCGAGTCAGCCAAATGGCTTGGAGACGGAGGTTGTTCCCATGCGCGCTCGCCTGACCGCATACGTCCTTTTTGCCCTGCTTATCGCAACCTTGCTGGCTGGCGCGGCCGCAGACGTCTTTCTCCCGTTCTGACCAACCGCGTTAGCCACGTATGGTCGTCCCGTTCCTCGCCGTCGCCACCGTCTTCGGTGCAGTCGTCACACTGGGGGCGTGGTGGCGACGGCGCTCCTTTCGTTTTCACTTTGTCCTCCCGCGGTACCCGTGGCTCCTTCTCCTGACACTCGCACTGCAGACAATCTGGATCCGCTGGCTTTCGTACCGCGGGCCGTCCGCGCTCGCGTTCGCCTGGATTCTTCCACTTTCCTACGGGCCAATTCTCGTCTTCGCCGCCCTGAACATACGATACGCCTGGATCCGGGTGATTGCGCTGGGAGCCGCACTCAACATGGCAGTGATGCTCCTGAACGGAGGAACAATGCCCGCACCGGCCGGCCTTGGCGCGCACGGGGCAGCTGCTGGAACAACGGAGGAGCGCCTGATCCCAGGGAGCAAGGATCGTGCTGTCCGCGATGATGGGGCGGTTGTGCTCGCACCGTTGATCGATCGCTATGTCGTGACGCTACCTGGAGGGCAGCAGCGACTCGCCAGTGTCGGTGACTTCGTTGCCCTGGCCGGGGCCTTCCTCGGATTGCTCTCAGCGATCTCGATCCAAGGAGGAGGGACTTCCTACGATGCCGAACGAGCCAGAGGTCATCTGCGCCTCCCCGGATGACTGGCGGCGAGTACGTCTTTCGGCCGCCCTCGAGCGGGCGGGATACTCGGTTCGTACCTGTGCAACGACCCGTGAACTGCTCCACCTGGCCGCGCGCCGCCGGGAGCCGGTCGATGAGGCCGGGGTGCTGCTTCTCGATGCATCACTGAGCGAGGAGATCGCCCCATCGAAGATCGTGGCGGCCCTGCGGCGTACGTGCGCCGCCGTGCGCACGGTCGTTCTGGCCGATCAGAACCAGGAGAGCGAGATCATCGAGTGTCTGCGGGTGGGAGCCGACGATTACGTCCACTGGCCGGCGGAACCCTCGGAGATTATCGCCATCGTCGGTCGCGTGATGACCCTTCCGCGGGTTCGATAGCGGGCACCGCCCAGCTGTCTGGGAGGCGCTGATGCCAGCTTCCAGCGATATCCTTTGTCAGTCTCTTGCTGTCGGGGACAATCCGCCTGATCACGCGCGCCTCGCTAACCGCCTGACTGTGCTCGTGGTCGATGACGAAACCCAGTTCGCGGCCATGCTGCGGATGATGCTTGAAATCCAGGGGCACCGGGTGCTCGTCGCGACCAGCCTCGACACCGCGCGATCCGCCGCGGCCAGCCAGCCCGTGGACGTGGCGATCGTCAGCCAGGAGATCGCCGGGTCTCGGGGGACAGAACTCGTCGCTCATCTCAAGGGTTGCTGCCCAACGGTAGGGATTGTCCTGTACACGAGCTGGAAGCGGAAAGCTGCTGTCCTCCTCCAGTGCGATCCGCCAGCCGATGCGGTGCTCGAGAAGCCATTCCGCTATCAGGAGCTTCGCGCGGCCCTCGACCGAATCGTGCAGCGTCGGCAGCATCAAGAGCTCGTCTGCACGCGGGAGACCAGCCCGTGCTGACCACACCGAGGCCCATCAGGATACCTCTGGCGGGCTTCCGTGTTGCAGGGGCGCATTCGTGACAACAGTTGGGAGACCGCCCGGAGAAGCGACACGGCCCGCTCCGTTGAGGGAGCGGGCCGTGTCCCCGGTGGGCGATACTGGACTCGAACCAGTGACCACCACGATGTCAA
>JADGGD010000308.1 GCA_019690095.1 Chloroflexota bacterium | reverse complement strand
GTGCGCGAGATCGAAGAGAACGCCGGGGGCGTCGGTTGGACGATGGATGAGGCCGACCGGGCGTTCATTGACCAGTGCACGGGGGCGGTCTTCGACAGCCTGCCCGACTACCCGGATATGTTCCAGAATTGGCAGCGCTGGGACCTCCAGCGGCGCCGCTACGAGCGGACCGGGCGGATCCCCACAACCTCCTGACCGCTCGTCGTCCCGTCCGCGCCGCCCCTTTCGCCCGGGGCGGATTTGTGGCATGCTCTTCCCGTCGCGGCTTCGGCGTCCGCTGGCCGCGCCTGGGGAATCCTGCTGATGATCGAGGCGATTCGGTTGGCGGCCCCGCGGTGGAGTATGGAGGCATCTGCAGCGGTCCGGCGGGAGCGGGAGGACCCGCGCGGGCGCAAGCCGCGGCAGGGAGAACGAATGCCGATGACGCTGCGTCGGGCCGAGCCGGGTGAGGAGGCGGCCCTGCTCGCGTTCGCGAGCCGCGAACCGTATTTCAACCTGTTTCTGATCTCGAATCTGAGCGAGGGGCTGAATGCCTACCAGGAGGCATGGGTGCAGGAGGGGGTTGGGATCCTCATGCGCCGCCACGGCAGCTGGGTGATCGACGCAGGCCCACGGCCCGAACAGTTCGACTTCACGGCCGCCGCCCGGCTGATCGACGCATTTCCCCCATCCCTGGTGCGCGTGCTGAGCGGCCGTCCGGAAGGGGTGGCCCCCCTCTGCGCCCGTCTGCGCCAGCATCGCCCGTCCATCAACCACGATCTCTTCGCCGTGCTCAGCGAGCCCCCGCCGCCTGTGCCGCACGTCGGCGCGCCACGGCCGGCGCGCCCCGAGGACTTCGAGGCGCTGGCGGCGCTGTATGCCAATGCAGGCGATATGAGCCGATCCCGCGAGGCCGTCGCGGCTGTGCTCCCACGCACCTGGGTCGTCGAAGATGCAGGACAGATCACTGCCGCAGCGATCATCACCGCGCAATCCGAGCGTGCCGCGATGATCGGCGCCGTCTTCACCCTTCCCCCATTTCGCCGTCGGGGCTACGCGACCACGCTTATCCACGCCCTCGGCTCGGCGATCCTCGCCTCCGGCCGCCACGCCTGTCTCTTCTATCATAACCCGGCCGCCCGCCGCGTCTATCTCCGTCTGGGCTTCCGGGAGATCGGGCCGTGGCTCCTGGCGCGCTTCCCGGCGGCCGGGGACCGCAACGGGCACGGGTAGCAGACGTCGCGTACGCGGGCACGCGGCCGGGCCGGGAGCCCAGCTCAGACGACTGCCGAGACCCCGCCGTCGATGTTGATCGCCGTGCCGGTAATATAGGCCGCCTGCTCGGAGGCCAGGAAGGCGATCAGACTGCCAACCTCCTCGGCCTCGCCAACCCGTCCCAGAGGAATGTCCCGGCCGCGTTCGGCATACCACTCCTCCAGGGTCGCGGGCGTTCCCTCGCGCCGCCAGGTGCGCTCGTGCTGGGCGCTCTTGATCGTCCCGACGCAGACGGCATTGACGGTAATGCGGTCGGCCGCCAGGTCCTTCGAAAGCGCCTTGGTCAGGGCGATGCCGGCGGCCCGGCTGACTGAAGTGGGCACGGAGCGAGGGCCGGGCTGCTTGCCGCCGATCATAACGACGTTGATGATCCTGCCGCCGCCGACCCGGCGCATGTGCGGAACGACCAGACGGGTGGTTCGCACCGCGGCCATGAACTTAAGGTCCAGATCTGCTTGCCAGTCCTCGTCGCTGACCTCCTCGAAGTACCGGGCGAAGGAGCGGCCAGCGTTGTTGACCAGGATGTCGATCCGTCCGAAGTGCTCGGCGGCGGCCGCGACGAACTGCCGAAGGTCATCGGGGCGGGTAACATCGGCCGGAACGGCGAGGACATCTCCGCCGGTTGCGGAACGGATCATCGCCGCGGCGGCCTCGAGTACATCCGGGCGGCGAGCGCAGATCGCCACGCGTGTGCCCTCCCGGGCGAGCTGAAGCGCCGTTGCTCGGCCAATGCCCTCGCTGCCGCCGGTGATGAGCGCGACCTTCCCGCGCAGGCCAAGATCCATGGGCTGTCACCTCCTCGGCCGTGAGGATAGCACGGGGGTGGGGATCAGCCAAGGATGTCGGCCACGGCGAGGGAACGGTCGGGGAAGGCGAGCGGGGCAAGATGGTCCCCCCGACCCAAGGGGCGGAGGAGGCGGTAGCCCGCAGCACTGGGCTCCCGCGCCACGGTCAGGGTGCTGCCGTCCAGGTCAACCAGCCAGACCTCTGGGATGGCGTAGCGGGCATAGAGCGGCAGCTTGACCGTGCGATCGACCTCGCGGGAGCTCTCGGCAACCTCCACCAGCAGGAGGACGTCGGCCGGCCGGGGGTGCCCAGCCGCGTAGAAGTCTGCCCGCGGGACCAGGAGCATCAGATCCGGCTGGGGCTGGTTCTCCTCGTCAAGCTGAAGCGGGTTCTGGACACTCACTTGCGCATCGCTCCCAAAGGAGCGAATGAGAAGGTGGGTCAGGCGTATGACGCAGGCGGCGTGGCGGCGTCCGATGGGGGTCATCTCGACGATCTCCCCGGCGATGAGCTCGAGGCGGTCATCCTCGGTGAAGATGCCAGCCTGGACCATCTGCTCGAACTCCCGAATGGTGAAGCGGCGGCGCGTCAGCGGCAGAGCCATCCTCTCCCTCCTGCCGGTATTGTACGCCGGCGGGCGTTAGCTGTGCCAGCACCCTCGGTTCCCGAACGCGCGGTCGCCGGACGGCTGTCCACTGCCCTGGGCCACCGGCGGATAGCACGGGGGTGGGGATCAGCCAAGGATGTCGGCCACGGCGAGGGAACGGTCGGGGAAGGCGAGCGGGGCAAGATGGTCCCCCCGACCCAAGGGG
>JADGGD010000058.1 GCA_019690095.1 Chloroflexota bacterium | reverse complement strand
TCGTCGGGGGCGGCGGGGGGCCCCCCCCGGCGGGGCGGGGGGGGGGGGGGGGGGGGCCCCCCCCCCACGAGGAGGGGCTCCGCGGCTATCCGCGCCCGCCGCGTCCCGTTCCATCACAGCGACTACTGCCGAAAGAGCCGTCACTCAATCCAGGGGAGCTGTACAGCGCCCTGCTCCGTGCTCTTGCCCGGCCGAAGGGCGATCCAGCCCCAACCCCGGTCGCGGTCGTGCCGCGGCTCAGTGTCCCCGAAGCGCTTTCCCTGCTCCGGTCGGCCCTGGATCAGCTCGGCCATCTGCGCTTTGGCGAACTCGTGGCGGGCCACACGACGACAGACCAGCGGGTTGCGTTCTTCCTCGCCCTCTTGGAAGCGATCCGAATCGGGCTTGCGACCGCCAGGCAAGACGCGCCATTTGGAGAGATCGAAATCTCCCGCCTGTCACCAGCCGATCTTCCCAGCGCGCCCGCATGAGTCGCCCGGAAAACCACCGCACTCGCGCGGCGGATGCCGGCCAGACAGCGCGGCACGGGCCGTGATCTCCCGAGTATACGCGATCAGGAACGGGCGCCCACGGCCCCCTCCAGCGCCCGAATAATCGCGGGCGCCAGTCGCTCCCAGGTCCAGCGCTCGCGCATGCTCGAGCGTGCGGCGGCGCTGATCTCGTGCCGCCACGAAGGGTTCTCAAGGAGTGCGAGAGCGCGGCGGGCCATAGCAATGCTATCCCCCGGGGGAACAAGCAGGCCTGTGCGGCCGTCGGTGATATACTCCTGGGCCTGGCCAACGGCATCAGCAACGACCGGAACGCCTGCCGCCAGCAGATCGACCAGCTTCATCGGGCACTTGGCCCGATTCAGAAGCGTGTCATCAAGAGGGTAGAGGGCAATATCAGCGGCCGCGAAAAAGCCCGGCAGCTCTCCGGTTTTGACCCACCCGACCTGACGCACCGCCCCCGCGAGACCGCGCTCGCGGGCGAGCCTGGCAAACACCCTCTCTTCGCCGTGCAGACCTGCGCCGACGACCAGCAAGCACACCTCCGGCCGCGATTGCAGCACCATTTCGAAGACCGTGAGCAGACGCACCGGCTGGAACTCGACGAAGCGCGTGTAAACGAGGACGATCGGCCGCTCGGCGAGGCCCAGGGCGGTCCGGATCGGTGCACCATCACCGCGGCGCCAACCGGGCGATGCCGGCGACACCGCATTAGGCGCGTAGACCACCCCCTCAGCCGCCTGGCGTACTGCTCGTACCCGGCTGGCAAGCTCGCGGCTGGCTGCGGTCACGATATCGGCATGGCTCAGGCACCATTGTTCCTGCCAGGCGATCAGACGCCGCTGCCACCAGGGAGATGGCTCTTTGTCCAGCCATCCTCCCGCGCCTTCCCAATCGTCGGTATCCAGTGCCAGCACCGCCCGCGTCAGCCCACGGCGCCGGAGGGTCCAGAATAGCCAGAGCGCCAGGCCAGCGTACCCTTTCGGCTTAAAGGCATAGAGAACATCGGGCCGCGCACGGAGTACGGCATGGACAATCCGTGCAGCAGCTCCCAGATGCCCCGGCAGCGTTGCCGGCAGCGGCCCGACCGTGATGATGCGCGGCCCGTCAGGCGCACTTCTGGAATGGCGTTCGACAGGATCGCGGTCCGAGGGAACGATGACCGTGACCATGTGACCGCGCCGGACGATCTCGTGTGCAATCGGGATCGCCCGGGCGGCCATGGTCCCTTTGTAACCCAGCCCGAAGTTCCCCACCATCACGACGTGCATCGCGCTGTACCATCACGACGGCATGATGAGCATCCGTGCTCACGGATTTCGTGCTATCATACCACCCGCACATCGGGCGGCTGGCGGCCGGATGGCTGGCGCCCCGGATGACCCAACCGGGGAACGGAGGCCGTGGCCGCGCCCTTGCACACATACGGGTACGAGGAGAGACCGATGCGCTGGATACGCCACGGCCGAGTCGCGCTCCTGTGCCTCCTGCTCCTGGCTCTCACTGGACAGCCGCATCTAACATCTGCGACGCCCCTGGCAAGTGAGCACCTCCTGGATGAGCTCTCCCTCGAGAGCTCGGCCCGTGCGATCTCGACAGTCTACCGGGTCCGCGACGGCGATACCCTCCTCGGCATTGCCGACCTCCTAGCGGTAGACGTCCAGACCCTTCAGCAGATCAACGATCTGAGCGATCCGAATACCCTCCAGGCGGGCATGCTCCTGATCGTCCCCGATGTCCCTGATCGACCGATGCGGTACGGGGTAGCACGTCAGGCCTCTCGCGGCACCGCTGGCGCTCCTTCCTTCGTGTGGCCAGCTGTCGGACCAATTACGACGCGCTTCGGCGAGCCGGGGAGCGATTGGATTGGCGGCTACCATATGGGGCTCGACATCGGGGCCCCAGCGGGTGCTCCCGTGGTAGCCGCGGCGGACGGCACAGTTGAAGAGGCCAGTGATGACAATTCCCACGGCTACGGGAATCATGTCCTGATCGCGCACGGAAACGGTTATGAGACGCTCTACGCCCATCTCTCCCGCTATGTGGTAAAAACGGGGCAGACCGTATCCCAAGGAGCGCTGATTGGCTACGTGGGAGCCACTGGCTTCGCAGACGGTCCGCACCTGCACTTCGAGGTGCGCCACGGCGGCATAAGGATCGATCCAGAGCCTCTGCTTCCCTGAAGCTCAGGCTCGCACGGCGGCGAACGGCTGAACGGCCGCAATGATCACCTCATCCGGCGCCATCGTACGGTTCTCGCCGTCGACCACCGGCTCCAGGACCTGACAGCCCCACGATCGCAGAATCTCAACAGACTGCTGTGCCCGGGGATGGGCCCAGAGCGGCGCATTGGTCGAGACAGCAATAACCACCGGTGTACCGCGCCCGATCGCCTCGGCAGTGATCGAGAGCGCCAAGCTGTCAGCGATTCCCAGGGCCAGCTTATTCAGCGAGTTGAAGCTGCACGGGGCGACCAAGACAACTCCCCGCGGCGGCCGGGGTAAGATCGCAACGTCGAAATAACTCTCGATCACCCGGTGACCCGGCACCAGCGCAAGCTCCCGCGGGCTCAGGATCCTCCCAGCATTCGGCGTCAGGATGGTGAGGACAGTTGGAAAAAGCGCCTGGAGCCGCGGGAGCAACGCCGGCACCCGGCGCGCCGTCACCGCGCCGCTGACAATCAAATACAGGGTCTCAAAGGCCACCAGAATCCGAGATCACGATCCCTGCAGGTCGGGGATGAACAGATCCTGGCCGGGGGCAACCTCGTCACCGTCGATGCGCCACTTGTTCGCCTCGTAGATCTTGGTCCACAGGTTCTCGTCGCCATATTCCCGCTTGGCGATCGACCGAAGGGTATCGCGCGGCCCGACCTTGATCGTCTTGCCACTCGGCGCCTGCGGCTTCTTCTTGAGTCCGAGCGCTTCAAGAATGCCCATCCGTTGCCCTCCTTCGCCTGTTCTACCGATCCTTCCTGCGAGCACTCGTCCGACCGAGCGCATCGCCCCGGCTGCGCCGGGCCCGGCGCGGCTCACGCCTCGGCCTCTCTGCCGATCCCCCGCCCCGGGGAGCCGGGAGGGCTCGCGAGACCTCACGGGCAGTCCTCGCCAGCACGCCCGGTCCCGCGATCGCGCTCGCCGATGAATTGTAGCGAATTGGCGAGAAATGGCAAGAACCCTGCTCAATGCAGAGCAGCAGGGTGGGCATTTTGCAGCACGGCGAGGCACGCAGTATACTGTAGCGGACCCGCGCGATATCCCGTAAGCGCTCCCAGGGCGCGGCGGGATCGCCCCACGTCGGTTGGCGATCCGCGGAGCGGCGGCAATCGCGCGATCTCGGGCTCACCCCGACAGCTTCGAGATCTTTCACGTGCCCTGGGAGTACAGCGTGAGACCAATGACCCCTGCAGATCGTTTCCTAGCCGCCTGTCGCCGCGCGCCGGTGGACTGCACGCCGGTCTGGTTCATGCGCCAGGCCGGCCGGTGTCTGCCTGCCTACCGTGAGCTCCGCAATCGCTACGATATCCTGACCCTGGCCAAGACGCCGGAGCTCTGCGCGCGGATCAGCCTGATGCCTGTCGACGCCCTGGGTGTCGATGGGGCGGTGATGTTCGCCGATATTATGCTGCCGGTCGAGGCGATGGGCGTTTCGCTCGAGATCCAACCAGAAATCGGGCCGATTATCCACCACCCGATTCGCGACCGGGCGGCGATTGACGCGCTCCAAATCCGGGACGCCGAGGAGGCGACACCATTTGTCCTCGAGGCGATCCGGATGGTCCGGCAGGAGCTCCGCGACGGACGGGCCGCGGTGATCGGCTTCTCCGGCGCGCCCTTCACGCTTGCCTGCTATCTCATCGAGGGACGCCCATCGCGCGATTACACCACGGCGAAGGCGCTCATGTTCGGCCAGCCCGATCTCTGGCACGCCCTCCTCGAGAAGCTCTCCGAGGTCGTCCTCCGCTACCTGCGCGCCCAGATCACGGCCGGCGCCCAGGTGATCCAGCTCTTCGATAGCTGGGTCGGCGCGCTGGCGCCGTCGGACTACGAGGAGTACGTCCTTCCCCACACCGCGGCGATCTTCGATGGCCTCCGCGACACCGGTGTCCCGACGATCCACTTTGGGACCGGCACCGCGACGCTCCTGGAGCTCATGGCCCAGGCCGGGGGGGATATCATCAGCGTCGACTGGAGGATTCCGCTCGACGATGCCTGGCGGCGCATCGGGAGTGACCGCGGCATCCAGGGGAATCTCGATCCGGCGCTCGTCCTGGCGCCGCCCGAGCGCCTCGAGCGCGGGGTGCGGGATGTCCTGCGCCGGGCCGCCGGTCGCCCCGGCCATCTCTTCAACCTGGGCCACGGCGTCCCGGCCGAGGCTGATCCTGAGCGCCTGCGCTGGATCGTCGAAACCGTCCACTCTCTCACCGCAGCCACGGGAGGCATCTAGATGACAGCATCGAACCGACGGACCATTGGTCTTCTCCTCATGACCTTTGGCACCTGCACGACGCCGGACGAGGTCCCGGCCTACCTCGCGCACGTCCGCGGCGGACGGCCTGCTCCCCCTGAGCTTGTCGCCGAGTTCCAGCGTCGCTATCAGATCGTCGGGGGCTCCCCGCTCATCACGATCACCGATCGCCAGGCTGCGGCAGTCGCGGATGAGCTGAATCGCACCCATGCAGATGGTCCTCGCTTCGTGCCGTCCATCGGCATGCTCCACTCCCGTCCCTTTATCGGTGAGGCGATCGCCGATCTGGCGCGGCGCGGCGTCCGCGACATCGTCGCCATCATCATGTCGCCGCAGTATTCACCCTACATCATGGGCGGTTATCATCGAGCGGTCGACGAGGCGCGGGCAGCGCTGGCCGCGCACGGTCAGACAGTCAGCGTGCAGGTGGCCGGGGCATGGCACCGCAATTCCCTGTTCCTGGATGCACTCGCAAGCCGCATTCGGTCAGCGCTTGCCACCTTCCCGCCCGAGGTGCAGGAGACGGTGCCGGTTCTCCTGACCTGTCACAGCCTGCCTCGCCGTGTTGTCGAGCACGAGCCAGAGTATCTCGCGCAGATCCAGGAGACCGTGCAGGCCCTGGTGGCGCGCGTCGGGCTCCCGGAGGGACGCTGGTATTTCGCCTATCAGAGCGCCGGCCACACCCCCGAAGAATGGCTGAAGCCTGACCTCAAGGATCTCCTGCCGGTCCTCGCTGCCCGGGGTCACCGCCACGTCCTGATGGCTCCGGTCCAGTTCCTGGCAGATCACCTGGAAATTCTCTATGACATCGACGTGGCCGCCCGGGAGGAAGCAGAGCGCGAGGGCATTGCTTTCCGCCGGATCGAGTCGCTGAATCTGGACCCGACCTTCATCCGCGCGCTGGCACAGGTGGCCGAGGAGACGTTGACCGCGCGGCAGACTGCCTGAACCGACCGCCGTTCAGGCCGCGCCTCAGGGAGCTGGATCGCCGTCGATGGAGAGACGCCCGGGGCCATTGCCAGCCAGCGCGAGACACGAGCCGAGAAGCGACAGAGGGAGCTCAAAGCCCCCTGCGCCCATCAGCCCGTTGGGCCAGTGAACCCGGGCGATCACGACAGCCATCTCACCAGCCAGGAGCACGGCAATCGGCCGGGTGAGCCAGCCCAGCGCGACGAGCGCGCCGCCAAAGAACTCCAGCCCGCCGACGAACCACGCCACGGCCAGCGGCTCCGGAACCTGGAGGCGCTCGATCGTCGTCTTGAAGTTCTCGGGGCCGCCGCGTTCGATCGCCTGGACGAATCCCTGGCCGAGGTAGCGGGCCACGGTCGGAGAGACCTGCTTTCCTGCCCCGCCAAACAGCTTGGGATAACCGTGCGCCATGAAGATGCCCCCGACAACCAGTCGAAGGGCGAGTAGACCGAGATCTCGCAGCATGACTCGCCTCCTTCGCCGTCACGCCTGGAGCGCGCCGCTAGCCCTTCTCCAGCACGAAGACGTCTCGCGTCCCTGCGTCACAGAGCCAGAACGTTCCCCCGTGGATGGTCATCCCGTGGGCCTCCAGGCCTGAGACCCCAAGCGCATCAAGGATCGCGCCAGTCTCGGGGTTCAGACGGAACAGGACGCGCTTGTTTGTATCAGCGCACCAGAGGGCGGGCAAGCCGCGTGCCGAGCGCCAGGGACGGCGGCCCTCGTAATCCGGCACCGGCGAAGGGGTCAGCATACTGGCCGGGTTGATCCCCAGGCACCAGAGATCATCGGTCTCCCAGGCCATTCCATGGGCGCGATCGCCGTGGGCCGAGATCTGGTGGAGGACCCGACCGGTCATTGGATCCAGCTCGAAGATCCGGCCGGCACGCGGGACATTGCACCAGAGGTGTCCATCACGCCACTCGAGACCATGGGGCGCGCCCGGCTCCGCACCGGCGCCCGGCGCGGGAATCGCCGCGACCTCGCGGCCTGTCTCCGGATCGTAGCAGATCAGCTCATAGCCAAAGGTCGACGCGATCCAGACGCGGCCCGACGAATCGACCGTGATGCCGCTTCCATGCTTGCCGCGCGTCTCGAACTCGCGTAGCACGGCACCGTCCTCGTAGCGCAGCAGGTAGACCCGATTCGGATCCACCTGATCCAGGACCCATAGCCCCTCCGCGGCCGCCTGCAGGCCATTTGGCTGTAACCCCGGCGTCTTCCAGAGAACGCGAACGCGGCATGCCATGGAACTCCTCCGCTACAACCAGATCGTACAACCAGATCGCTAGTTCCGGCCTAACCCACCCGGCCATCAGTCCGTGCCGAGCCCTGCCTCGTGATGGACCTCCCGAGTGCGTCCACCACTCTCGGGAGGACCGACGATCCCATCCCGCTCCAGGCGATCGATCAAACGCGCGGCGCGCGTGTAGCCAATGCGCAGACGCCGCTGCAGCAGGGACGTGGAGAGCCGCGTGTGCTCGCGGGCCAGCTCCTTCGCCCTCTCATAGAGATCATCCTCCTCGTCATCCTCCCCGGCCTCGGACACGTTCACCAGCTGCTCGACATACTGTGGTGGACCGAATTGCTTCCAATGGGCAACAATCGCCTCGATCTCCTCATCCGAGACGAACACCCCCTGCACCCGGATCGGCTTGGCCGCATCGGTCGGGAGGAAGAGCATATCGCCCCGTCCCAGGAGCTTCTCGGCACCGGGGGTATCGAGGATCGTCCGCGAGTCGATCTGCGAGGTCACCGCGAAGCTGATCCGCGTCGGGAAATTGGCCTTGATCAGGCCGGTGATCACATCCACTGAGGGGCGCTGTGTAGCGACGACGAGATGGATGCCGGTCGCGCGGGCGAGCTGTGCCAGGCGGCACAGGAGACGCTCTGTCTCATCCGGGGCCAGCATCATCAGATCAGCCAGCTCATCGATGATCACAACGATGAACGGCAGGCGTTCCAGGCCCGCCCGGCTCCCGGCGAGCTTGTTATAGCCCTCGATGTTCCGCACCCCGAGCGCCTCGAACTGCTTATAGCGGCGGTCCATCTCGTGGACAACCCATTTGAGCACGCCCACCACCTTGTCAGCATCAACGACCACCGGCCGCAGGAGGTGAGGCACATCGTTGTAGGTCGTCAGCTCGACCCGCTTCGGATCGACAAGGATCAAACGCACCTCATCCGGCGTTGCATGAAGGAGCAGGCAGGCGATCATCGCATTCATGCAGACCGATTTACCCGTGCCGGTCGCACCCGCGATCAGGAGGTGCGGCATCTTCGCCAGATCCGCCACCACTGGCTGGCCGCTGACATCCTCGCCAAGCGCAATGGCGAGGCGAGTTCGGGAGCGCAGCTTCTGAAAGGCACTGCTCTCGATGATCTGACGGAGGCTCACCAGCGTGGCCTGCCCGTTGGGGACCTCAATCCCCACCACCTGCTGGCCCGGCACGGGGGCCTCGATCCGAATGCTCGGCGCCGCCAGGGCCAGGGCCAGATCATTCTGAAGCGCAGTGATCTCGCTCACCTTGATCTTCTCGCGCCGCACCACCGCACCGGTGCGATCGCGCCGCTCCCGGAAGCCCGGCTCGAGACCAAACTGGGTCACGGTCGGCCCCGGATTTACCTGGACAACCCGGGCGTGCACATCGAAGTCGCGGAGCGTCTCTTCGATAATGCGGATCTTCCGCGCGAGATCTGCCTGGCTCGGCTCGCCTGCACTCCCTGCCCGGAGCACTGTAAGTGGTGGAAGCTGCCACGCAGACGGGCGCAACGGCCGACCCGACCTGACCAGATCATCTCGGACCGGGCGGGGCTCTTCGCCCTCCCGCGGAATGATCGGAAGGCGCGGCTCCGAGAACCGATCAGATGCCAGCGGACCAATCGGCTCCGGCGGCTCCGCACGCACCCGGGCGCGCTGAATCAGCGCCGGGAGACCTCGGGCCGCATAGCGCACCCCGGCAGCCGCGAACTGCCAGACCTGTTCAACGGTCAGCTCGAAGAGGAGCACCCCGGCGACAAGGACCGCCAGCAGCGTGACTACCACTGCCCCGGCCGTGCCGAACGCCTCCACCAGCGTGCTCCAGCTCAACTGGCCAATCAGGCCGCCGCCGCGCGTCAGCCCCCACATCGGGACCGGCGCCCCGTCAATCGCCTGGAGGATGGTTGTGAGCGCCGCAAATGCGAGGAGCCAGCCGCTCATCTCCCAGCGGCTCATCCGATATGGGGGTGAGATGTGTGCCCGGAACCGGGCAGTCAGAAAGGCTCCGATGACGATTGGGAGAAGATAGCTCGCCCAGCCCAGCCCGTAGCCGAGCAGCGCCCGGAGGTCGGTCCCGACCGTCCCTCCTGGCACGACCAGTACCAGCAGCACCAGCACGAAGACCACGCTCAAGACGATGCTCGGGACCGTGCTCGGGGCTGTTCGCTCCTCTTGCTCGCGGTCATCGGGCGAGAGCGCAGGCGGAGCTTCTCCCTCGACCGTCATCGCACCTCAGACTTCCGTCACCACTGGCAGGATCATCGGCCGCGCACGGGTCTGCTTGTAAATGAAGTCGCTCAGCGTCTCTTTGACCTTCGAGACGATAAATCCATACTCGACCGTCGACTCGGACATCTCCTGGATCGCATCGCGCACGCGGTCGCGCGCCTCACGCAACAGATCCCCGTGACCGTTAGGGGTCGCGTCGATGAAGCCGCGGCTGATGATCTCTGGCCCAGCGACGATCGCCCCGGTCGTTCGGTCAAGGGTGATTGCCGCGATCAGCACGCCGTCTTGAGACAGGTGCTGGCGGTCGCGCAGAACAACCTCGCTCATTCCGCCAACCGTCACCCCATCGACCAGAACCGAGCCCACGGGATGGTGTCCGACCTTGTGCACCCCGTCCTCATCGAACTGGATAATGTCGCCGATCTCGGCAACCATCACGTTCTCCACCGGAATCCCCACCTCAGCGGCAAGGCGCCGATAGAGGACCAGGTGGCGGTACTCTCCGTGGACGGGGACACAGTAGCGCGGGCGGAGCAGGTTCAGCATGAGCTTGAGCTCCTCACGGCTCCCGTGGCCGGAGACGTGAACCTCGGCGAGCGGCTCGTAGATCACATCTGCCCCGAGCCGCATCAGGTTATCGATCGTCCGTGCTACCGTTTCCTCATTCCCCGGGATCGGGGTCGCCGAGAGAATGACCGTGTCGCCGGGCATAACCCGGATCTGCCGGTGATCGCCCGAGGCGATGCGCGAGAGAACCGAGGACGGCTCTCCCTGGCTTCCTGTGGTGATGAGCACGACTTCATTGAGTGGGAAGCGGCGGACGTCATCCAGACGGTAAACCGTATCCTCGGGAAACTCGAGGAAGCCGAGCTCGCGGGCGATCGAGCAGTTGTTCTCCATACTGCGGCCAATCAGGGCGACCTTCCGCCGATGCCGGTAGGCGATGTTGATCGCCTGCTGCACCCGAATGATATTGGAGGCAAAGGTCGTGATGATAATTCGGCCCGGGCGATCGCGGATGAGGTCATCGAAGGCCCGCTGGATTACGCGCTCCGAGGGCGTATAGCCTGCGCGCTCGACGCGCGTGCAGTCTGAGAGCAGGGCCAGGACACCCCGCTCGCCAATCGCCGCGAGGACACCGAAATCGGGCGGCGGTCCAGAGACCGGCGTCTGATCGAACTTGAAATCACCGGTGAAGACAATGGTGCCGGCTGGAGTATGGATGGCAAAGCCAACCGAGTCGGGGATGCTGTGCGTAACGTGGAAAGGCTGGATCTGGAATGGACCGAGATCGAGCAGGCGTCCAGTTGTGAGGGTCTCGAGGCGCCGCTTGCCCAGGAGGCGATGCTCCTTGAGCTTGACCTCAATCAAGCCCTGGGTCAGACGGGTCGCGTAGACCGGCACATCAATCGACGCGAGAATGTATGGCAGGGCACCGATGTGGTCCTCGTGGCCGTGAGTGACGATAATCCCGCGCAGCCGCCCCTGGATCTCCTTCAGGAACGAAAGATCCGGGATCACCAGATCGATACCCAGCATCTCCTCTTCGGGGAACTTCAGACCCGCGTCGACGAGCAGGAGATCATCGCCGTACTCGACCAGGGTCGCGTTCTTACCGATCTCGCCAACGCCACCCAGCGGGATCACACGGAGGGGCTGGGCCGCCAAGGGGATTGACACCTCCCATTCCAGTTCAGAGTTATGTTCTTAGAACAGCTGGAGCTGGGTCGCGGTTTCCGCCGGCGGCTCCTCGGCCATCGTATCAAGTGAGGCCAGGAGTTCGGGGATTTTCTTGAAGTCCTCCTCGATCATGCGCCGGAGCGCGGGCTGGTGGAGAGCCGCGGCCGGGTGGTAGACCGGGTAGTAGATCACGCCGCCCTGCCGGCGCGGCCGCCCGTGGATGCGGCTGATCGACTCGCCCGGGAAGAACTTGGCCATAGAATAGCGGCCGAGGGTCACAATCAGCCGGGGGCGAATGGCCGCGATCTGCCGGTCCAGGAAGTGCGCGCAGGCAGCGATCTCTCCGGGCAGTGGATCGCGATTGTTCGGCGGACGACACTTGATAACGTTGGCGATAAAGACCTCGTCGCGGGTCAAGCCGATCGACCGCAGGAGTTCATCGAGGAACTGCCCGGCCGGCCCTACGAATGGCTTGCCCTGCTGGTCCTCGTGGTAGCCCGGGGCTTCACCGATGAACATGATCCGGGCAGTCGGCGAACCAGAGCCCGGCACCGTCTTGTGGCGCGTTCGCGCCAGCGGACAGGCGGTGCAGACCGCAATCGCTTGCGCAATCTGTGTCAGCTCATCCACGATTCCTGTCCTGCCATAACCAGGAGCTTCGCTGTCCCGTGCACCACACCCCCTCGCGACCCCGATCATTCGCGCCGGGAGCACACCGCCGGCGGTGACCAGTCTCTCCAGCCGGTTGGGATTGTAACGCAGGTGGAAAGCGAAGTCCAGTTAGAGGAGCGTCAGGCGCGGCCTCCCCCTCGACAACACGGTGCCAGAACCGGTATACTCCGGAGTGAACGTGAACGACAGACTGGTGAGGGGGAAGGGGCCACGTATCGCGCTCGACGCGATGGGTGGTGACCGGGCGCCCGGCGAGCCCGTCGCGGGCGCGATCCTGGCCGCGCGCGAGCTTGGCATCGCCGTCACGCTCGTCGGTCCGCGAGAGATCGTGGACCGAGAGCTGAAGCGCCACCAGTCCAGCGCGCTTCCGCTGGAGATCGTCGACGCGCCGGATGTCATTGGCATGGCCGAGCCCCCGGTCCAGGCCGTGCGCCACCACCCGGACGCTTCGCTGAATGTCGGGATGCGCCTGGTGAAGAGTGGAGCGGCCGACGGCCTCGTCTCGGCCGGCAACACCGGGGCGGTGATGGTTGCAGCCCTGCTCACTCTCGGGCGGGCACCGGGGATCGAGCGGCCGGCGTTGGCAACTATGTTTCCAACGCTGACTGGCCACTGCCTTCTCCTCGATATCGGCGCCAACGTGGACTGCCGCCCGTCTCACCTGCTGCAGTTCGCGGTCATGGGGGAGCGCTACGCCCGGCTCGTCCTGGGGATTCCCGCACCACGCGTCGGCCTCCTGAGCAATGGCGAGGAGGAGACAAAAGGCAACGCGCTGGTGCAGGAGGCGCATCGGCTCCTGCGCGATGCGGGCGTTCATTTCGTCGGGAACATCGAAGGCAAGGATATCCCGCGCGGCCTGGCGGATGTCGTCGTCTGCGACGGGTTCGTCGGCAATGCCCTGATCAAGTTCGGCGAGGGCATCGCTGATCTGGCATTCAGCCTGTTGCGGAGCGAGCTGACCCGGAGCCCGCTCGGCGTGGTCGGCGGCCTCCTGCTCCGACCGTCCCTGCAGCGCCTCAAGCAACGGATCGACTATCAGGAATACGGCGGGGCGCCGCTCCTGGGGGTCGATGGGGTCGTGGTTGTAGCCCACGGACGGAGCAGCGCGCGAGCTATTCGGAATGCGATTCGCCTGGCCGCCCAGACTGCGAGCGTGCGCTCGCGCGGCTTGCTAGCAGTCGACGACACAGGAGGCGACTCGGCCGCGGCACGCGCGTCACCCTGAGCCATGCATTCATGAGGTGAACTGAGCGCAGTGTCATCGGGTGCGAACCATCGACGGCGGGTGGTAGTTACCGGCATGGGGGCCCTGACCGCAGTCGGTCTGGGTGTTGAGGAGACGTGGGCCAATCTCCTCGCCGGTCGGAGCGGCGTCGGCCGCATTACCCAGTTTGACCCGACCGGCTACCCGTCGACCATCGCCGCTGAGGTCAAGCACTTCGAGCCTCCCGCGTTCATCGATGCCAAAGAGGTGCGCCGGATGTCCCGCTTCGAGCTCTTCGCGCTCGAAGCGACCCGCCAGGCGCTGGACTCCGCTCGCCTGGCGATCACGCCAGAGAACTGCCAGGATGTGGGCGTCATCATCGGCACCGGGATCGGCAGCCTGACAACAAGCGAACAGGAATGCCGAGTGATGATCCAGCGGGGCGGCATGCGGATGAATCCCTTTTTCCTGCCGATGATGCTGGCGAACATGGCGACCGCCCAGGTATCGCGCCTCTTCGGGGTGCGCGGCTACAGCTCAACGATCATCACCGCGTGTGCGAGTGGCGGCCAGGCGATCGGCGAGGCGGTCGAGGTAATCCGCCGCGGCGCGGCAGAGGTCATGATCGCCGGCGGGAGTGAGGCGTCAGTCTGCGAGCTGGGGCTGGCCAGCTTCTGTGTTCTGCGCGCACTGAGCTGCCGCAATGACGAGCCCGAGCGCGCGTCGCGGCCGTTCGACCGCGATCGGGACGGCATGGTGGCTGGCGAAGGGGTTGCCATTCTGATCCTGGAATCGCTTGAGTCGGCCCTCCGCCGGGGGGCGCCGATCTACGCCGAGGTCCTGGGATATGGTGTCTCCTCGGATGCCTACCATGTCGTCGCTCCCCGGCCAGACGGTGCGGGAGCGGCCCAGGCGATGAGCCGTGCCCTGGCTGATGCCGGGCTGACCCCGGAGGATATCGATTACATCAACGCGCACGGGACCGGGACGGTCCTGGGCGATATCGCCGAGACACGGGCGATCAAGCGCGTCTTCGGCGAGCACGCCTACCGGATTCCCGTCAGCTCGACGAAGTCAATGATCGGTCACGCCATGGGAGCGGCGGGAGCGATCGAGGCGGTCGTTACGATCCTGACCATTCGAGACGGGATGATCCATCCCACGATCAACTACGAGACCCCCGATCCGGAGTGCGACCTCGATTACGTCCCGAACCGGGCGCGGCGGGCGCGAGTGGACGTGGCGATGTCAAACTCCTTCGCCTTTGGCGGACACAACGCCGTGCTGATCTTCGGACGCTACCACGGCGAATCTGGCGAGGACCGGGGCCACTAGTGCAGACGACCATCAACGAGCAGTTCGCCCGGCGGCGCGCTCGCATCGGGCGATGGTCAACGATTCTCGGCTTTGCCGTCCTCCTGGGCGGCATGTATGTCTCGCTGACCATGCAGCGGCCCGAGCGGCCGGAACAGCTCCTGATCCCGTGGCTGGCCCTCGTTCTCGGCATTATTCTGCTGAACATCGGCAAGTACCATACAATCCGCTGGGGCACCAATCCGCGCGTCGATCAGGCGCTGGTCCGCGCGCTCAAAGGATTGGACCATCGCTACCACCTGTACAGCTTCGTGCCGGACCTGCCGGCCGAGCACATTCTGGTCACGCCCCAGGGGATCGTCGTGCTGGAGCCGCGACCATTCATCGGCGAGATCATTCACGAGGGGCGCTCCTGGCGGCGCCCGATGAATCTGAGTGGTCTGCTCCAGCGCTTTGCCGATGGGGGGCTCGGCAACCCGACGACCGAGGCCCTCCAGGAAGCGGCGGCGCTTCGCACGACCTTGAAAGAGCGGCTGGGCGAGCAGGTGGGGAGTTCAATCCCTATCTTTCCCATGGTCGTGCTGACGAACCCTCGGGTGAAGCTGCGCCTCAACAATCCGGAGGTGCCGGTCGTCATGCTCGCCGATATTCGCGCGGGCGTCCGTCAGCTCAGGGATTCTCCAAAGATGCCCACTGACATCCAGAGGCAGCTTGCCCGTGCCCTGCGCTGGGAGCTGCCCGATCATGCATTATCCACTACGCGGAGTAGTAGTCCATGACGGCAAAGACAACGACCAAAACCGATATGACCCTTGGGGAAGCCGCTGGCCGCTTCCTGGCCACCCTCAAGGAGGAGGAACGAAGCACAGCCCAGGCCGAGCTCAATCGCTTCCTCCGCCACTTCGGCACCGATGTCCGAACCAGTAGCCTCCGGGCTATGGACATCGAAGATTATCAGGAAAAAGTTGAGAAGACCGGCGCTGACGTCACGCGGCGGCTCGAGCCTCTCAAGGCCTTCCTGACCTTCCTCCATCGGCAGGGGGCAACGGAGACAAACCTCGGCCGCCTGATCAAGTCACGCCGCCCCACTGCAAGCCGCTCAACCACCGCGAAGGCGGCTCGCACGTCTGCCCCAGAGGACGAGGTCATCCAGGTGACGCGCGAGGGCTACGAGAGCCTCAAGCAAGAGCTTGAGTATCTGACCACCGTCAAGCGAGCCGAGATCGCGCGCGAGCTGTACGAGGCGCGCATCGATAAGGACTTCCGGGAGAACGCGCCGTTCGATGCAGCCAAGCAACATCAGGCAGAGGTCGAGGCGCGCATCCGTCAGCTTGAGCGCACCCTCGCCGTCGCCAAGATCGTCGATCAGCCGAGCAAGAGCGATGATCGGGTCGGGCTGGGCTCGACGGTGATCCTGCGGGATCTCACCCACGACGAGGAGCTGACCTACACGCTGGTCGGAACCAGCGAGGCCAATCCGGTCGCCGGCCGGATCTCAGCCGCGTCCCCGGTCGGCAAGGCTGTCCTTGATCGGCGTGTCGGTGATGAGATCGAGGTTGCCGCACCGATCGGCATTATCCGATACCGGATCGAGCGGATCATTCACTGATCCGCTCGGGACGGCGGCATTTCAACTCCTCCACCGTCCCGGGTAGTGGTCTGCCCACGGCCCACCCCTGCTGGCGGCTCTCTCCTCCCTCGAGCCGCTCCCCGAACGCAGCACAGCAGGCTTAGAGGATCCCCTGGCGCCGGAGCACGAACAGCGCGATGAGAAAGACAGTCCCGACGAGTGCCAGTTCGACCGCGAAAGGATTCGGCAGACTGCGCAGGGGGGGTGCTGGTGCCATGGCCAGAATCACCGCCACAGCGATTACCGGCAGGGTGAGCGCCGCGACCGCGATCAGCGCCCTGAGCCGGCGCTCCCACTGGAGCGTGGAGGCGGCAGTCACCCCTATAAGCAGGCTGGTACACACAGCCGCGCTGTCCTCGAGGGCTCGCGTGAGCGCCTCGACTCGGGACGCCAAACGATCCCATTCGCCTGACATGCCAGGGCTGGGCGCCAGCTCCTCCAGCCGCCGCAGGATAGTCGGCCAGGACGCGATCGCCCGTCGAACCTCGCCGGTCCTCCGCTGAAGCCGGACCAGGGTGTTCACCACGGCGACTGCCACCTCCCCGGTGGCGGCATCCTCCAGCGTAGCGATGTCCTGGCCCAACCGCGTCACCGCGGCATCAGCCGTCTCGACAAGACAGCGCACGACCGCTGTGAGCAGGGCGGTCACTCCCCCGGCGAAGATCTCCTCGCGCACGTCCGGAGAGCTACACTGCTGGAACAACCGCACCAGGGACCGCACCTCGCCGGTATGGACCGTCAGGAGGGCATCCGGGCGAATAAGGAGAGCGACAGGCGCCGTCAAGGTGCCGGATCGAACGCGCTCGACAACCGGCAGGGGAACCTGGAGTTGGAGATGCAGATAGCCCGTCCGCTGCCAGAGCCCGGACTCACCTCCCCGGTCCAGGCTGCGGATGATATCTGTCGGGTCCATCTGGTAAGCGCTGGCGAGGGCCTCAGCTTCCGCCCGAGTCGGTCGTTCGATGCAGGACCAGGTGATCCCGCGGGCGGACACCGCGCGACTATCATCAGCGGTCGTCAAACGATCAGCCACGCCAGCCTCGGGCGACTGCAGCTACTCCCAGGTTAGGATCCAGACGCAGGCACCGGCGAGCAGGATTGTCGCGACCACCAGCGCGAGCACCTGGGTGGGCAGGAGTGCGACGTCTTTGGCCGCGTACAGCAGCATCGCCACCATGCCGACAGCAAGGATCACCCAGGCGACCAGCGCCGGGTGCTGCTGGAGGAGATTGCGAAGCGAG
>JADGGD010000307.1 GCA_019690095.1 Chloroflexota bacterium | reverse complement strand
GTCCCACCCGTTCCCATCCCGAACACGGTCGTGAAAGGCCGCAGCGCCGACGATACTGGCGGGGCCACCCGCCGGGACACTAGGTCCCTGCCAGGCCCCTCCCTCTTCCCATTATCTTTCTTTGCTGATTGCTTGTCCGGATCATCCCCATCAGCTATAGTCTGTATGGATGGTTGCCCCCATCGTCTAGTGGCCTAGGACATCACCCTTTCAAGGTGAAGATCGCCGGTTCGAATCCGGCTGGGGGTATCACTCCCCTGCCATGGTCCGGATATGTCTTCTGTTCGCGCGCTCGTCGCGCTTTTTTTGTTTCTGGCGCGCTGCTCAATAGCGTGCAGCAGTCTGGTTCGTGATCCACCCCGGCTGTTCAGCGGCAGGAATATGCGATATCCTAAAAAGGCACACCCGTCCGGGCCACGCCGCGCACGTGTGCTGCTGGTGTTCTTTTCGCCGATGGCGTGGTGGTGTGAGGAGAACCAGAGTCATGGATGCCTCGCCGGGCTACCTCGTGCTCCTCGGATCGGGAGAGACGTCAGCCACCGGCCGCCGGATCTTTGAATGGCTCCTGCAACGCATCACACCTCCGGTCCGAATCGCGATCCTTGAAACTCCCGCAGGATTCCAGCCAAATTCCGCGCTGGTCGCGCAGAAAATTGCTGATTTCCTGCATCGGCGCCTCTCTAATTACGCCATTGAGACCATAATCGTGCCCGCTCGGCGTCGGGGTACCCCGAACAGCCCGGACGATCCGGCCTTCGCCGATCTTGTTCTCAGGTCCAGTTGCATCTTCCTGGGCCCGGGCAGTCCGACCTACGCTGTACGTCAGCTTCGGCACAGCCAGGTGTGGGATGCGACCCGCATCCGATACTTTCTCGGAGGAGCGATCGTCCTCTCGAGTGCCGCGGTGCTTGCGGCTGGGGCGTTCACCCTGCCGGTCTACGAGATCTATAAGGCCGGCGCTGACCTCAGCTGGGAGGCGGGGCTCGACCTGTTGCCTAGTCCTACCGCCCCCCTGGTCTTCATTCCTCACTGGAATAATCGGGAAGGCGGGGCCGAACTTGATACCAGCCACTGCTTTGTCGGAGAAGAGCGCTTCGCTCTCCTTCAAGCCATGCTCCCGGCGGATGCGGTGATCGTGGGTATTGATGAGCACACCGCCCTCGCTCTCGAACGGGGTAACAGTACGGCCCGTGTTCTGGGTCTTGGATGCGTCCACGTGCACGGCCGGGCTGGCACCGGCGATTACGGTGACGGCGGTGAGATTCCGCTTGCCGAACTTGGTCAGATCGACTGGGCCGCCTTCGCCGCTTCCCTCCCGCCGGCCCTGGTCGCCCGAGCACGGGAACTCGATCAACAGCGGAACGAGGAGCGCGTTCCGGAGGTTATCCCACCGGAGGTGCTTGACCTGGTCGATCGCCGGGAGGCTGCCCGGCGGCGTCGTGACTGGGAAACAGCCGATACCCTGCGGCGGGAAGTCGAGCAGTTCGGCTACCGCATTGAAGATACGCCGGTTGGCCCGCGCCTCCGACCGGGGACACAGCGTGCGAACAGATGACCTGACAGAGCCAGGGGACACGTCGGGTCGGTGCCCGGGGAAGGGGATGGGATCATCGCCTGATGGCCGTGCATGGCTGTCTGTGCTCTCGCTGACGCGCGCGATCGTGCTGGTGCTTGCCCTCCCGCTTCTGCTCGGCAGTTCCCTGCTTCACGCGGTGGTCATCCGATCACGGCCATCGGTCGCCCCGACACCGACCACTCACCCCCGGATGTCAGCGCCGACGCCCGTGCCGTCGCTTCCCACGCCGACACCCGTGGCAACGCCGGTGCGCCTGGTGGTCACGCCTACGCGCTCGCCACGGGAGGTGTCCCCGACGCCCCTTGCAGTCGTACGGGCTCGCCGGGGAGGCCCACTTGTCCGTGCGGCCCCGGAGGCGGAGGCTCCTGCCCTGGCTGGTCTGTACTACGATACTTATCTGCCGGTGTATGGTGCACGCGTGGACCCGGCCGGGGTCCTCTGGTATCAGGTCCAGCTCTGGGGGGTGCTGAGCGGCTGGATCCGAGCCGATCAGACCGAGCCCGGCGACCCTCCGACGCCAACGCCGTCGCCGAGCCCAGTGCCCGCGCCAGTTGGCGTTGACGCCGCGCCAGCGCTCTCCCCGAGCGCTCTTCTCCCTCTTCGTGCCTCCGGTCGGACGAGTGATCAGGTAAACCTGCGCACTGGTCCCGACGTAGGAGCAGATTTGCTCACTGTCCTCTCCCCCGGAACGCTGGTCACCGTGGTCGGCTGGGAGACCGACTCCGCAGCCTCGGCCTGGTACCACGTTCGAGTGGATGGACAGGAGGGCTGGCTCTGGGCCGGTGGGGTCAACCTGGTCACACCGGATCCGACCCGTACCCTGGTCGACGGGCGGCCGCTCTGGACCCGGGTAGCCGGCAAGGGGATGTGGATGCCCTATCCCCTGATCGAAATGGCAAGCCCGGATGCCGTCGTATCAGCGGCCCGTCAGCTCGGGCTTACGCACATCTATCTCGAGGTCGGCGACTCCCGGCGTGGGTTCTACGGCCGCCCCGGGGTTGATCGCCTGCTGATGGCGGCGCATCGGGCCCACCTCGCAGTGATTGGATGGGTCATGACCAGCCTTATCGATCTTCCCACAGATGTCCGCCTGTGCACTGCCATCGCGACCTACCGTACACCGGATGGTCAGCAGCTGGATGGGATCGCCCCGGACATCGAGGAAAATATGACTGCGGCAGATGTTGCGGCCTTCTCGCAGATCCTCCGGTCCACGCTGGGCCCTGAACATCTGATCGTCGGTGTGATCTATCCCGCTGGCTCCTGGATCGGACGCCAGTACCCCAT
>JADGGD010000306.1 GCA_019690095.1 Chloroflexota bacterium | reverse complement strand
GCGATCCCATTGATCGTCTGCAGGACGAGATCAACCGGCCGTCGATCCCCGTACAATCCGCCCCGGCGAAGGACCTTCAGGAGACTGGCCTGGATAACGTGGAGGGGATCCACGTAGGGATTGCGAAGCTGGATCGACTGCCGGAGCAACGACGAGGGGCCGAGGAGCACCGGATAGCCGGTCAGGGTGAGCACCGCCTGCTTCGATCGCTCGTACTCGTCGGTGATCATCTGGTAGATGCGCGCGGCAAGCGACGGATCGGTCACCGCATCACGGTAGAGCCTGGCCACAGCCATATCGGCAGTCGCCAGGCTGATCTGACAGTTGTCAATGATCGAGCGGAACACCGGCCACTCGCGATACATTGCCTGGAGCACCGATCGCTCGTCCGGGTGCTCATCCAGGTAGCCGAGCACGGCACTTCCAACACCGTACCAGCCCGGCAGGTTCACACGGCACTGCGTCCAGCTGAAAACCCACGGAATCGCCCGGATATCGGCCAGGCTGGCGGTTGTGGAGCGGCTCACCGGCCGGGACGCGATCGTGTGCTCGGCGATCTCCGGAAACGGCGTTGCCTCGCGGAAGTACCGCTCGAAGCCGGGGGTCCGGGTGACAAGCGCATGATACGTAGCGAGCGCGCGGTCGGCAAGGTTGTCCAGAATCGCGTGCCACCGGCGGAGGACACCCTCGGGGCACGTCGCACCCCGCGGCTCGAGGCCAGCCAGCAGCGTGGCGTGCACGACCTGCTCCAGATGACGGTGGGCAATGCCGGGATTCCCATAGCGGGCGAAGATGACCTCGCCCTGCTCGGTAAACTTGAGACGGGCGTTGAGTGCTCGACGGGACAGTGCAGCGATGGCACGCCCCATCGGTCCGCCTCCTCGCCCGATCGCGCCGCCGCGGCCGTGAAAGAGCTCGACCTGCACCCCGTGACGCTCGCACACCGCGGCGAGTGGATCCTGCGCCTCGTAGAGGGCGACATTCGCCGCGAGGTAGCCGCCATCCTTGTTGCTGTCAGAATAGCCGAGCATGATCTCCTGGCAGTCGCCCGCGGCGGCAACGATGCGCCGGTAGACCGGTAGATCGAGAAGCTCGTCCACAACGCGTGGGGCACGCCGCAGGTCATCGATCCCCTCGAAGAGAGGGACGATCCGAAGCGTGGCCCGGGGGGGACGTCCCTCTCGGACGTCGATCAGACCGGCTTCCTTGGCCAGGAGAGCGACCGCGAGCACATCAGCCGCGCTGTGGGTCATGCTGATGATGTACCGCTGGCATGCGGCCGTGCCATACTGCTCCTGGGCCCGCCGGATCGTCCGAAAGAGCTCAACGACCCGCGTCGTCGCAGGATCGAAGGAAAGCTCGGCCGGAATCAACGGACGGGGATTGGCGATCTCCCGGGCGAGGAGGGCAACCCGCTCCGCGTCCGACAGGGCACGATAGTTGGGACAGACTGCCGTGGCCGCCAGGATCTCCGTCAGGGCCTGCTCGTGGCGCTGGCTGTGCTCGCGAATCTCCAGCTCAGCCAGGTGGAACCCGAATGCCCGCACCCGCCAGCGCAGATCCTGCAGCTTGCCGGCCGCGATGCGCTGTCCCCGGTGAAGCACCAGGCTCTCCGCGATGAGGTCCAGGTCGGCGAGCAGATCATCGGCCGAGCTGTAGGCCGGGGTCAGGCGCGCTTCGGTTCGCCGCAGCCGCTCCTCGATCAGGGTCAGCATCTGCCGATACGGCTCCACCGGCGCGCGCGCGATCACTTCCTGGCCAAATGCCCCGAGCTCGTCGACGTGGCGAGCGATCGCATCGAGCAGGGCCGCCGAGACGCCAACCTGGCGAACTGACGGGCTCAGCCACCGGCGCAGATCCACGATATCCGCCCGGTAGCGCTGCAGGACGTGAAGCCGCTGCAGCTCCAGGGCAGTCAGCGTCACCTCACTGGTAACCGATGGATTCCCATCCCGATCACCCCCGATCCAGGAGGAGAAGCGCAGGAATGGAGGAATCTCCCAGCGCTGGCCGGGATATTCCGCGGCCAGCGCGTCAGCGAGGTCCCGGTAGATTCGCGGAACGACATCGAAGAGGGTCTCATCGAAGAAAAACAGACCGGTGCGAACCTCGTCCAGTGGGGTCGGACGCGAGATGCGCACCTCATCCGTCTGCCAGAGCAGGGTGACCTCTTCCAGCAGGTCAGCCAGGACCGCCTCTCGTTCGGTCGATGATGCCAGCGCCGCAATCAGCGCGCTGATGCGCCGGAGATGCTGGAGAACAGTGCGGCGCCGCGCCTCACTCGGATGCGCAGTCAGTACCGGGTTGATGCGCAGACGGGCGAGGAATGCCGCAACCGCGTCGGCGGTGATGCCAGCCTCGCGCAGGGTCCGAATCGCCGCGGCGATCGACTCCGGCCGCGGCCGACCCGGCTCGGCCAGGGAACGCTCCCGGAGCGAGCGCAGGCGGTGCTGCTCCTCGGCGGCGTTGACCAGGTAGAAAAAGACAGTGAAGGCGCGGACCAGCCGCGACATCTGTTCGTGGGGCAGGTTTTCGATCAGGCTGACGAGAGCTTGATCAACCGGATGGCCACGATCCCGCGCGGCGATCGCTTCGGACCGCACCCGCTCGACCAGATCCAGCAGGTCTGTCCCCACTTGCTCGACCAGCGTCTCACCGAGAAGCTGACCCAGGAAGCGGACATCATCTCGGAGCCGCTCGATTGGCACCCGTGCACCGACCATTCCGCCGGTGATTCTACACGATCTGGCTGGGTCCTCGCCGCTGATTCTGATACGATACGTTCGGACTGAACGGAGCCAGACGGCACGGCCGCCGCAGTGGCAGGCCGTATTGCCAGCCCCACATTCAATGCAATATAATATAC
>JADGGD010000305.1 GCA_019690095.1 Chloroflexota bacterium | reverse complement strand
CCGAGTACTGCCGGGCGCTGGCGAGGATGCGGCAGACCGTGAAGCAGCGCGACTTCGACCAGTTTGCGCGTGATAGCGAGACCATGTTGCGGTTCGCCAGCAAGTGCGGGATGACGCCGGCCAGCCGCGCTCGGCTCGGGATCGTGTGGACCGACCGGGGCTGGCGGCGCCGGAGGGCGCCCTACCAGAAGTTGACCGGGCGGGAGACACCGCCCGAGCGGCGGGAGGAGAACGAGGAGGCGGAATCCGATGACGACGCTTGACTTGGACCTGGCGGCGCTGAGCCCCGACGTGCTGCAGCTCTTCTCTCAGGTGCTGCGGGCGGCGGGGGAGAAGCCTGCGGCGGACGAGACGGGCGGCGGCGGCCTCCTCGACGTGTTGGCCGAGCTTCTGGAGCGCGAGGCGGGGTTGCGGACGGCCGGCAGGACGATGGGCCGGAGCCGCCTCGCGGCCGAGGCCCTGCGGCGCGTGATCGTGGAGACGCCGACGCCGGGCTTGCGGTGGGCGATGGCCCACATTCTGGCGCTGAGGGACGCGGAGGCCGGCGCTGCGACCTTCTACCGGGAATGGGGGCTGGAGGCCTTGGCGGAGTCGCGGTCGGCCGCCGCCGAGTTCGCGCAGGCGCTGCTCCTCGCCCTGGACGACGAGAAGAAAAGCCGCGAGGAAGCCTTCCGCCGGGCGCTGGAGCGCATGGCGGAGGCCGACGAGGAGGGAACCGACGATGCCTGAAGAGCTGACGCTGCCCGAGGGCTGGGTCCTGGCGCAGATTGACGAGGGCCGGCCGAAGCCGGTCCGGCGCGGAAGCTTGGACTGGTTCATGGCCGGCGAGTACGGCGGGCTCCTGGGCGACGAGGCGCGGCGCTACCGGGAGTTCCGGCAGCGCCTCGACGCCGAGGCGGAGCGCACCCTGCGCGAGCTGGGCGAGCCCAGCCCCGAGGCCGAGGCGGCCCGCGAGGAGATGTACCAGCTCCTCGACGAACACGACGCTACCGACCCGGCGACCTGGCCGGAGGAGGACCGGCGCCGGTACCAGGAGCTGGCGGAGACCTACTGGGCCGACTTCGACCGGCGGCTGAAGCGGGCGAGGCGCCGGGAGCTGCGGAAGGAGCGCCGGCTCGCGGCCGGAGGAACCTGGCCGGAGTAGCGGCGACCTGCTAGAATGGTGCTGGCGGCCAGCGTTGGAGCGGTCGCCAGCACCCGAACCGCATACACCGTGGCACCGTTGGAGGAGCTGCGGGGTGACAGGCCGACGAGGCTGAGCCGGGCGCCCGTTGGAGGGCGTGAGGCCAGGCGGAGTCGAGCATGATCGCCCGGCGGCTTTTTTCTTTGGCCGGGCAACGGAGGGAGTTCCCAATGGCGAGCATGGCGGTGGAGCTGCGGCAGCAGCGGGCCCAGGTGCTGGAGCAGGCCCGCGCGATGCTGGACCGAGCCGAGGCCGAGCATCGCGACCTGACGGCCCAGGAGCGCAGCGAGTGGGACCAGCTGATGCGCAAGGCGGATGAGCTGAAGCTCCGTATCGAGCTGGAGGAGCGCGGCGTGAGCCCGGCGCCGTTCGGGCCGGTGGCCGGTGGCCGCGACCTTCTGTCGGAGCCCGAGCGGCCCATCCCGGACGGCGGCTGGGCCGGTTCCGAGGACGAGTGGCGGGCGCTCGGCCCCGGCGAGTCGGTGCGGGAGTTCTTGGCGCGCCGCGGCGCCCTGGGCGACGATCCCGGCATCACGGTGGGCGCATTCCTGCGCGCCCTGGCCGTCGGCCCGCGCAATGACCTGGAGCGCCGGACGCTCCAGGAGTCCATCGAGGCCTCGGGCGGCGTCCTGGTGCCGCCGGCGTTGGCGGCCCAGCTCATCGACCGCCTCCGGGCGCAGTCCATCCTCAACCGCCTCGGGGCGCGCGTCCTGCCCCTGACCAGCGACCAGACTTCCATCGCGAAGCTCCTGTCGGACCCGGTGCCGAGCTGGCGCGGCGAGGCGGCTGCGGTGGCGGTGGGCGAGCCGAGCTTCGGGGCCGTCACGCTCAAGCCGAAGACCTTGGCGGTCTTGGTTCGCGTCTCGCGGGAGTTGCTGGAGGACGCGCCGAACTTGGAAAGCATCCTCACCCAATCGATCACCGCCGCGATGGCGGCCGAGCTGGATAGGGCAGCCTTGTTCGGCGCTGGCGGGAATGAGCCGCTTGGCCTGACCAAGCAGGGCATCCAGACGCTGGACGCCACCGGGAAGACGCTGGACTACCAGCTCCTCCTGGACGCGCGCCAGATGCTGCTGGTGGCGAACGCCGCCGAGCCGACCGCGTGGCTCATGCACCCGAACGTCGAGCGGAAGCTCCTGGGCCTGGTCGATTCGACGGGGCAGCCCCTCGCGCGGCCGTCGCCTCTCCAGAACGCGAGGTTCATCGCCAGCACGGCGATTGCGGACGGTACGATCATCGCCGGCAACTTCGCCGAGCTGGTCCAGGGCATCAGGACCGACTTGCGGCTCGAACTGCTGAGGGAACGGTTCGCGGACACGTTGGAGGTGGCGATGCTGGCCTACCTGCGGGTCGACTTCGCAGTCCAGCACGCGGAGAGCTTCGTCCAGATCGCCAACATCGCCTAACCGGCCCCTGATGACCTGAGCCCCGGCCCCGCGCCGGGGCTCTTCTCTTCGGGGCGGACTGCTTCCGGCTCGCCTGCCACTCTGTACTGCCAAACGTACTGCCATTGGAGCGGACAACAGGGGGAACGGTGGACCTTGGCGGACCCGGAATCCCGCGCCACGTAAGGCGGCGGACGTTGGCGGAAACTCCCAAGAGAACAAGAGGTCGCCGGTTCAAATCCGGCCGGCCCGACCAGAAAGGACCGCAAAGCCTAGAGCAGAGCGGAGTTTGGAGCCCCCGGCTGGCATCGGAATCCA
>JADGGD010000304.1 GCA_019690095.1 Chloroflexota bacterium | reverse complement strand
GGGTGGGGGAGGGTGATGACCGACGGGGCAGTCATTCACGTTCGTGACCTTCGGAAGGTCTACGTGGTCCAGGAGCGCGGCGCTGGCGCCCTGGCCGCACTGGCGGGCCTGATCCGGCGGCGCGGCCGCGCGCTCGCCGCGGTGGACGGCATCAGCTTCGACGTCGCGCCGGGGGAGATCGTCGGCTTCCTCGGGCCGAACGGCGCCGGTAAGACAACGACGCTCAAGATGCTCGCCGGCCTGCTGTATCCGACGAGCGGCACGGTCGAAGTGCTGGGCTACATCCCATCCCGCCGGGAGCACGACTACCTGCGCCAGATTACGCTGGTCATGGGCCAGCGGAGCCAGCTCGTGTGGGATATCCCGGCGATCGACTCATTCGAGCTGAACCGGGCGATCTACCATATCCCCCGACCAGTGTTCCGCGAGACGCTCGACGAGCTGGTCGAGCTGCTGGAGCTCGGGCCGCTTCTCCATCGTCCGGTCCGGAACCTCTCGCTGGGTGAGAGGATGAAGTGCGAGATGGCGGCGGCCTTGCTGCACCGCCCGCGCATCCTCTTCCTGGACGAGCCGACGATCGGCCTGGACGTGACAATGCAGCGGCGGATTCGCGCCTTCGTCCGAGCTTACAACGCGCGCCATCAGGCGACCGTCCTCCTGACCAGCCACTATATGGCCGACGTCGAGGCGCTCTGCCGGCGGGTGATCGTCATCCACCACGGCCGCTTGCTCTTCGATGGGGATCTCGAGGCGCTGGTCCAGCGCTTCTCCCCGTACAAGACGATCGTCGTCGAGCTCGACGGCCCGGCCGAGGACCTCTCGGCGTACGGCGAGGTCGTGGCGCGCGAGGAGGGACGGGTCACCCTTCGAGTGCCGAAGTGGGCAACCGCGAGCGTGACCGGCCGGCTGATTGCGGAGCTGCCGGTGGCCGACCTAACCGTCGAAGACCCGCCGATTGACGACGTGATCGAGCGGATTTTCGCCCTGGAGCGGGTATGATAGGGCTGTTAGAGATCTATCACGCCCAGCTGAAGGTCACCTTCGCCGTCTTCATCCAGTACCGCGCCGAGCTCCTTATCTGGCTCCTTGGGGCGATCCTCCAGCCGGTCGTCTACCTGATCGTCTGGGCAACGGTGGCCCGGGCGAATGGCGGCGCGGTCGGGGGATACTCGGCGTCCGGCTTCGCCGCCTATTACATCGCGATGATGCTGGTGGATCACCTCACCTTCACCTGGATCATGTACGAGTTCGAGCCCCGCATCCGGGAAGGCCAGTTCTCGCCGCGCCTGGTGCGGCCGATCCACCCGATCCACTCCGACATCGCCGATAATGTGACCCACAAACTGCTCGGTCTGGTGCCGCTGGTGCCAGTTGCGGTCGGCCTGACCCTGCTCTTCCACCCGACCCTGGCACCCCAGCCGTGGGCGGTGGCGGCGTTCATCCCGGCTCTCCTCCTTGCCTGCGTGCTCCGCTTCGCGGTGGAATGGACCCTGGCCCTGGCGGCGTTCTGGGTGACGCGGGTTGGGGCGATCAATCAGCTCTACGAAGTGGTGAGTGTCGTGCTCTCCGGGTACATGGCTCCGCTCTCCCTCTTCCCGGCGCCAGTCCAGGCGCTGGCGGCGATCGCCCCGTTCCGCTGGGCGGTCGCCTTTCCGGTCGAGCTGGTGCTCGGGCGGGTTGCGCCGCGCGATACTCTGATCGGGCTCGGGGTGCAGGCGGTCTGGGCGGCAGTCGCGATCATCCTGCTCCGCCTCACCTGGCGGGCGGCAGTCCGGCGCTACGCGGCAGTGGGGGCCTAGCGCAGATGAAAGGGGTCTGCCGGAGGGCCGCCCCGGACAGCCGCGGCGGATGGGAAGAGAGATGAACGCTGTACGGATCATCCTCGCCTACCTGCGTGTCGGCATCCTCAACGAGCTCGCCTACCGCGGCCACTTCATCGTCCAGCTCCTCCAGTCATCTCTCGGCCTGGCCACCGCCCTGATCGGCCTCGCAGTCGTCTTCTCCCACACCACGAGCCTGGCCGGCTGGCGGTCGAGCGAGCTCCTCGCGCTGGTCGGGATCTACTTCATCGTAGCCGGCTTCCTGAACGTTGTCGTGCGGCCGAGCCTTCAGCGGCTGATGGAGGACATCCGCCTCGGCACGCTGGACTACACCCTGGTCCGACCGGCAGATGCCCAGCTTCTGGTCAGTCTGAAGGAGGTCCAGCTGTGGCGCCTCGCCGACATCCTCCTGGGGTGCGGCGTGCTCGGGGTCGCCCTGATCCGGCTCGGCGATGCAGTCGGGCCCGCCGCGGCGATTGCCTTTGGGGTCGTCCTGGCGGCCGGCGCGGCGATCGTCTACAGCTTTCTGCTCATCCTGGCCACGCTCTCGTTCTGGGTTGTCCGGGTGACCAATATTCTGGTCATCTTCAACGTGATGTACGAGGCCGGGCGCTGGCCGGTCACGATCTACCCGCGCTGGCTGCAGATCTCCCTGACCTTTATCGTGCCGGTGGCGTTTGCGATCACCGTACCCGCCGAGACGCTGGTCGGCCGCGCGAGCCCGGCGAGCCTGACTGGGGCAGTCGGCCTCGCCCTCGTCCTGCTCGTCATTTCGCGGTGGTTCTGGCGGCTCGGTCTCCGGCACTACTCCGGCGCCTCGGCCTAGCGGCCGCCGGTCGGGGCGGCACGGCAGAGATGACATCTTCGATCCGCAGGAGGGCTCGATGGAACGAGGAGACGCAGTCACGCGAGCCCGGCGGGCGGACCACCCCGTCGGGCAGATGCGGCGTTGCGGCGTGCGTCTGCTGTCTGCCGCGCTCGCGGTCATGCTCCTGATCTGGTCCAGAGGGGCGACCGCCGCCCGTGCCGCAGGCGCGAGCGGCGTCGACGTGTCATTTCCGAACTGCGG